>VBOS01000514.1 GCA_005893185.1 Candidatus Eiseniibacteriota bacterium | reverse complement strand
TCGCGGAGGTCGTGACTCCGGGCGGGACCGATCGCTTCTGGTTCGATGCGAGCTTCCCGCACGTCCTTCTCAAGATGGAGACCGCGGCGGGCCGCAGCCTGGAGCTCAAGAAGACGCAACGGCTCGACTACTGGAACCATCACGCTGTCGGCGACGAGAAGCTGATCGAGTAGCGGAAAGCGGAGCGCGGCGGCCCCATCGCGTCTGGCTGCACTCTCGCGGCGCGCGGAGGGAGGGTCCCGGAGCGCGCTCGCGAGGGAGCGAGGCGGAGCCCTAGGCGGAGCCGAGCGGTGCCGTGAGACGCGATGGGGCCGCCGCGCTCCGCTTCCCGCCGCTCTCAGCCCTGGGCCCTCAAGCCGCCGCCCTCGCGCGAGCGCGCGCGCTCGCTGTCGAGGGCGGGCTCGACGTGCACAACTACGTCGGTGACGCCCGCCCACCGTGCCCGCAGCCGGGCCTCGACGCGGTGCCCCACGCGGTGCGCGTCGGCAAGCGGGAGCGCCGGATCGACGAGGATGTGGAGGTCGAGGTGGATGTCGTCGAGCGGCCCGCGCGAGCGGACGTTGTGCGCCTCGAGCACGCCATGCTCCGCGAGGGCTTCGGCCTCCACCTCGGCGGGCTGGATCCGGCGCTCGTCCGAGAGCGTCGAGAGCGTGCCCCGCAGGATGACGTAGCCGGACCTGAGGATGAGGAGCACGATGAGCGCGGAGGCGGCCACGTCCGCCCAGCCGATGCGGAAACGCGCTGCGATGAAGCTCGCGAGCACCATCAGGCTCGCGCCGACGTCGCTCGCCGTGTGGGTCGCGTCCGCGAGCAGCAACTCGCTCTTGAGGCGCCGGCCCTCGAGCCGCTCGACCGCGACGACGAGGAGGTTGATCGCGAGCGTGCCGCCGAGGATCACGAACCCCATCGTCGTGATCTCGGGAACCCGCGGATGGCGGAGGCGGTCGAGCGCTGCGGTCACGATCTCGTGGCAGCCGAGGAGCAGCATCGCGACGATCCCGAGCGCTGCGAAGGTTTCGTACTTGCGGTGCCCGTAAGGGTGGTCCGCGTCGGGCGGGCGCCGAGCGGCGCGGATCCCGATCAGCGCGACGACGTTCGATGACGCGTCGAGCAGCGAATGAATGCCGTCGGCCGTGATCGCGATCGCGCCCGAGCGCGCGCCGTAGATCAGCTTGGCGACCGCCACCACCAGGTTGAGCGCGAGGATGTCCCACAGGACGGCAATGATCCGCCGCATGCGCGCGTTGGTGCGTTCGCTCAAGGGGTCGGTCTCCGGGGATCACGCTTCCGCAACCGCGATCGCAGCGAAGCGCATGATGGACCGCGGACCGCTACGCCGCAACCTTGTCGAAAGCTGAACATCTGGCCGCGTCGCCATGAATGGTATCGGCCACGCGCCGGTGAGAGCCGGCGGCACGCCGGTCGGCCGGCGATGAGACGAGAGCAACCCGGGGCTATACTCGATCGTCACAAGAGTGGTCGGGCGGCCGAGGGCGGCCCCGCACAACCTCATCCCCGAGGAGGACCCTTGAAGCGCTGGATCGTGGTGGGCGTTGTGGTGCTGGCCGCCGCCGCCGGCGTGTGGTGGAAGTCGCGTGCGAAGGGCGAGGCCCCACGCTACCGCACGGCGACGGTCGAGCGTGGTTCCATCCGCTCCGTGGTCTCGGCGACCGGAACCATCCAGCCCGTGGTTCAGGTCCAGGTCGGAAGCCAAGTCAGCGGCACGGTGAGCAAGCTCTTCGCCGACTTCAACGACCGCGTCAAGCAAGGGGAAGTCCTGTGCCAGCTCGAGCCCGCGGCGTTCCGGGCGCGCGAGGCGCAGGCAGAGGCCGCGGTCTCGCACGCCGAGGCCGCGCTCGAGGAAGCGCAGCGGCAGCTCAAGCGAACGAACGAGCTGGTCAAGGGCAACTACGTATCCCAGGCCGACGTGGAAGCCGCCCGGGTCGAGGTGGATCAGCGAGCGGCCGACCTCAAGCAGGCGCGGGCTCAGCTCCAGGCCGCGGCAGTGGATCTCGCCAACACCACGATCCGCGCTCCGATCGACGGCGTTGTGATCGCGCGCACGATCGACATCGGGCAGACGGTCGCGGCCAGCCTCCAGGCGCCCCAACTCTTCGTGATCGCGAACGACCTCGCCCAGATGCAAGTCGAGACGAAGATCGACGAGGCCGACATCGGCCGCATTCGCGCCGGCCTGCCCGTCACCTTCACGGTGGACGCCTATCCCGACGCCGAGTTCCAGGGGAGCGTCACCCAGGTGAGGCTGCAGCCCATCGTCGAGTCGGGAGTTGTGACCTACACCACCGTGATCCGCACGCAGAACCGCGAGCTCAAGCTGCGACCGGGGATGACCGCGAACGTGTCGGTGATGGTCGCGATCAAGGACGACGTGCTGAAGGTGCCGAGCGCGGCACTCCGCTTCCATCCGCCGATGGAGAGTGCCGGCCGGCGCGGGGGCCAAGGTGGCGGGATGGCGATGGGCGGAGCCGGACGGCCGGGGGGCGCGGGCGGCGCGGGTCGCGGGCAGGGAGAGCTCGCGATGCGCGGAGGGGACGCGAGCGCAGCGACCCGCGACGCCGGCACGGGAGCGGTTGCAGGCTCCGGTGACCCGGGCGCTCGCCAGCACGCGCGCGGCGACGGGTCGTGGCAACGCGGGCAGGGCGAGCCCGGGGGATGGGGCGGCCACGGCGCGGGCGGACGGCGCGGAATGCGGAACGGCTCGCCGGACTCGGTCGCGGCACCCGCTGCGATGACGGCGTCCGGGACGCAGGAGGTGATCACGGCCGACCCCCCGCGCCTCAAGCCCGGCGTGATCTACGTGCTCCGCGACGGCAAGCCCGCACGGATCCCGTTGATGACGGGCATCGGCGATGGAGCCTCGTTCGAGGTCGAGAGCGACCAGCTCAATCCCGGCGATGCCGTGATCGTCGGGCTCGAGCTCCCCATCGCGCAGAACCGCAATCTCCAGCCGCCGCCCGGAATGGGAGGGCCGACCTTCCGCGGGCCGGGCGGCGGCCGCGGCCGATGAGCCCGAGCGAGCTGCTTCGCGTCGGCGTCCAGGCGCTCTCGCGCAACCGCATGCGATCGGGGCTTACGGTGCTCGGCATCGTGATCGGCGTGGCCGCCGTGATCGCAACGCTCGCGATCGGGCAGGGTGCGCGCGCCGCTGTGCAGGCCCAGATCCGGGCCCTCGGCGCCAACACGCTGACCGTCCTGCCGGGCACGATCACCGCGAGCGGAGCGCGCAGCGGCATGGGCAGCACCACCACGCTCACACCCGACGACGCGGTCGCGATCAAGGCCGAGTGCCCGGCCATCGAGGCGGTGGCGCCCGCTGTGCGCACCGTCGCGCAGGTGGTCTACGGCAACATGAACTGGAGCACCGCGATCCAGGGCACAACGCCTGAGTTCGTTTTCGTGCGCCAGTGGCCGGTCGCGAGCGGCGTGTTCATCACGGATTCGGACGTGCGCGGGGCAGCCAAGGTGTGCGTGCTCGGCCAGAACGTCGCCCAGCAGCTCTTCGCCGGGGCCGATCCGGTCGGGCAGACGGTGCGCATCAAGGACATGCCGTTCCGCGTGGTCGGCGTGCTCACGGCGAAGGGCGGACAGGGCTTCGGCGGAAACCAGGACGACATCGTGATCGTCCCGATCACGACCGTGCAGCGCAAGCTCATGGCGATCACCTACGTGCAGTCGATCGCGGTCTCGGCGGTCGGCGAGAAGGAAGTGAACGACGCCAGCAGCCAGATCACCGATCTGCTGCGCCAGCGTCACCGCATCCGCGCCGACGCAGAT
>VBOS01000511.1:1721-7827 GCA_005893185.1 Candidatus Eiseniibacteriota bacterium | reverse complement strand
CGGCCAGACGGTCCGCTACATGGTGCGCATCCGTAAAATCCAGGAAAAGAAGCTGCGCGATCTGGACGATACCTTCGCGCGGGAGGTGTTCCGCCTCGAATCGCTCGAGGAGCTGCGCTCGCGCGTCCGCCTCAGCCTCGAGGGGGAGGAGCGGGTGCGGATCCAGCGCGAGGTCGAAGGCGCGATCGCCGACGAGCTCATTCGCCGCAATCCGTTCGATCTGCCGGAGCGCCTGACGGGCTACATGCTCGACCGGGTGATCGCCGAGGCGGTCGGCGAGCGGAGGGTGGACGAGAAGCTGCGCGCCGAGCTGGAGGCCCGCTATCGTCCGGGCGTCGAGCGCTCGCTGCGGCGTGAGATCCTGCTGGGCGCGGTCGCGCGCCAGGAGGCGCTCGAGGCCAGCGAGGAGGACGTGGCGCGCGAGATCGAGCGGATGACACAGGCCGAGCCGCGGCAGGCGGCCCGGGTGCGGGCACGGTATCAGGACGCGGAACGACGCAAGGCGCTGCGCGAGTCGCTGCTCGAGCGCAAGGCGCTGGACTGGCTGATCAACGCTGCGGACATGCAGGAGACGCCGGCCGGTGAGTCCCGGCTGGTGGTGCCGGCGGTCCGCTGATGACTCTCGACCGATAAGGACAGGCAACCGAACCGGCGGCAACCCGGGCGTCCCGCCCGGCACACGGCAAGGAGTGAAGCGGACATGGGTCTCGTTCCCATCGTGGTGGAGCAGACGGGGCGCGGGGAGCGCGCCTACGATATCTACTCGCGGCTGCTCAAGGACCGCATCGTCTTCATCGGAACGCCGATCGACGACATGATCGCGAACTTGGTGATCGCCCAGATGATCTTCCTCGAGGGCGAGGACCCGGACCGCGACATCAACCTCTACATCCACACCCCCGGCGGGCTCGTCTCCGCCGGGCTCGCGATCTACGACACCATGCAGTTCGTGAAGCCCGACGTGGCGACACTCTGCATGGGGCAGGCGGCCAGCATGGGGGCGGTGCTGCTCGCGGCCGGGTCCAAGGGCAAGCGCTCCACCCTTCCCAATTCGCGTATCATGGTGCACCAGCCGCTGGGCGGCACCCAGGGCCAGACGACGGACATCGAGATCTACACCCGCGAGATGGTGAAGATGCGCGAGCAGCTGAACGGCATCCTCTCCAAGCACACGGGGCGGCCGTTGGACCAGATCGAGAAGGACACCGACCGCAACTACTTCATGTCGGCCGAAGAGGCGAAGACCTACGGGATCGTCGATGAGATCATCGAGAAGCGCCGCTAGCGGCCGGGGAGTCTCATGAAGAAGCGCATCGCCACCCCGCACCCGATCCGCTGCTCCTTCTGTGGAAGGGGCCAGGACGAGGTCGCACGCCTCGTCTCGGGCCCCTCCGTCTACATCTGCAGCGAGTGCGTCAAGCTCTGCAACGACATCCTCGAAGGCGAGCTCGAGCGCGAGCAGCCCGCCGCCTCCGGCGCGATGCCCAAGCCCGCCGAGATCAAGCGCATGCTGGACGACTACGTGGTCGGGCAGAACCGCGCGAAGAAGACGCTGGCGGTTACCAGCAGTCGCCGGCCGGCGACGTCGAGCTCGAGAAGTCGAACATCCTGCTCATCGGGCCGACCGGCACGGGCAAGACGCTGCTCGCCCGCACGCTCGCGCGCTTCCTCAAGGTGCCTTTCGCGATCGTGGACGCGACCAGCCTCACCGAGGCCGGATACGTCGGCGAGGACGTCGAGAACATCCTCGTGCGCCTGCTGCAGTCGGCGGACTTCAACCTGGTGAACGCCGAGCACGGGATCGTCTACATCGACGAGATCGACAAGATCTCGCGCAAGAGCGAGAACCCGAGCATCACGCGGGACGTCTCGGGCGAGGGCGTTCAGCAGGCGTTGCTCAAGATCCTCGAGGGCACGGTCGCCAACGTCCCGCCGCAGGGCGGGCGCAAGCACCCCCAACAGAAGTACATCGAGGTCAACACGAAGGACATCCTGTTCGTGTGCGGTGGGGCGTTCGACGGCCTCGAGAAGATCGTCGAGCGCCGCGTGGGGCAGAAGGTGCTGGGCTTCGGCGCCGACATCAAGAGCAAGAAGGAGAAGAACGTCGGCGAGCTGATGAGCATGGTCGAGCCCGAGGACCTGCTGCGCTACGGGCTGATCCCGGAGCTGGTGGGGCGCTTGCCGGTGGTGGGCGTGCTCGACTCGCTGGACGAGAACTCGCTTGTGAGCATCCTCACGGAGCCCAAGAACGCGATCACCCGCCAGTACCAGAAGTTCTTCGACATGGAAGGCGTGAAGCTCGACTTCACCGAGGATTCGCTGCGCGCCATCGCCCAGCAGGCGATCCAGCGCGGCACAGGCGCGCGCGGCCTGCGCGCGGTCCTCGAGGAGGCGATGCTGGACGTGATGTACGAAATTCCCTCGCGCTCCGACGTGATCGGCTGCACGATCTCCCGCGAGTGCATCGTGGGGGGCGCGCCGCCGCTCCTGACGTATCGCGGCGAGCGCGAGAAGCGGCGCAAGGAAGCGTAGTGCTCCGCGAGTTCGCGGAACACTAGCACCGCGAGTCGAGCCCCCGTGTCCCCGAACCCGCCCCGCGACCGGCCGCCGCGCCCCCCGCGCAAAGCGCCTCCGGGCGCCGAGTCGCAGCCGGAAAAGGCGCTGGCCATCACCGTGGTCCGCGGCGACGAGACCTTCTCCTTCCGCGACCGCCTGCCGCTGCTGCCGCTGCGCGACGTCGTGGTGTTTCCCCACATGACCCTGCCGCTGCTCGTGGGGCGGCGGCCCTCGGTCCGCGCGATCGAGAGGGCGGCGGCGCGCGACCGCATGCTGTTCGTGACGGCGCAGAAGAGCAGCGAGGTGGCCGATCCATCGCACGACGAGCTGTACCGCATCGGGACCGTGGTGCGCGTGCTCCAGCTCTTCCGGCTGCCGGACGGCACGCTGCGCGTGCTGGTCGAAGGGCTGTGCCGCTGCCGGGTCGAGCGCTTTCAGTGGTCGAGCGACTGCTACATGGTGAAGGTCGCGCTGCTCGACGAGCCCCGCGTCTCGGGGGCCGAGGTCGAGGCGCAGATGCGCCACGTGCTCGCGCTGTTCAACGATTACGTGCACCTCAACCGGCGCATCCCGGACGAGGTGCTGCTGACGGCCGGCAACATCACCGATCCCGGGATCCTCGCGCATACCGCAGCTGCGCACCTGCTCGTCAAGGTGCCGCAGAGGCAGCGACTGTTGGAGTCGGAGAACGCGCGCGCGCGACTCAAGGTGCTGGCGGAGACGCTGGCCGCCGAGCTCGAGATCGTCAAGCTCGAGCGCAAGATCGAAGGCCAGGTGCGCTCCCAGGTCAACAAGAATCAGAAGGAGTTCTATCTCAACGAGCAGCTCAAGGCGATCCGCAAGGAACTGGGTCACCAGAGCGAGTTCGCGAACGAGATCGAGGAGCTGGCCGCCTCGATCAAGCGCTCCCGCATGCCGCGAGATGTGATGGCGAAGGCGAACAAGGAGCTCGATCGCCTCGCGAAGATGAGCTTCATGTCGCCGGAGGCGACGGTCGTGCGCAACTACCTCGACTGGCTGGTGGCCCTGCCGTGGCGCCGCGTGACCCGCGACCGGCAGGACCTCCGTGAGGTGGAGCGCATCCTGGACGAGGACCACTACGGCCTCCGGCGGGTGAAGGATCGGATCGTCGAGTATCTCTCGGTCCTGAAGCTCACGGGCCACCACAAGGGCCCGATCCTCTGCTTTCTCGGTCCCCCCGGAGTGGGCAAGACCTCGCTCGGGAAGTCGATCGCGCGGGCGCTGGGCCGCCGCTTCGTGCGCGTGGCGCTCGGCGGCGTGCGTGACGAGGCGGAGATCCGCGGGCATCGCCGCACGTACATCGGCTCGATGCCGGGGCGCATCGTCCAGAGCATGCGCCGCGCAGGGAGCAAGAACCCGGTCTTCCTGCTGGACGAGATCGACAAGCTGGGCGCGGACTTCCGCGGCGACCCCGCCTCCGCGCTGCTCGAGGTGCTCGATCCCGAGCAGAACCACACCTTCAACGACCACTACCTCGAGGTGGATTTCGACCTGTCGCAGGTGATGTTCATCTGCACCGCCAACACGCTGTACGGCGTGCCGCCCGCGCTTCAGGACCGCATGGAGACCATTCGGCTCCCCGGCTACCTCGAGACCGAGAAGATGCAGATCGGGAAGCGCTTCCTGGTGCCCAAGCAGGTCGAGGCGGCGGGCCTCCTGCCCGGCGACCTCAAGGTGAGCGAGCCTGCGCTGCGGGCCATGGTGAACCGCTACACGCGCGAAGCGGGCGTGCGCAACCTCGAGCGCGAGATCGCGAAGCTCGCCCGCAAGGTCGCGCGCCGCAAGGCGTCGGATCGGCTCAAGCGTCCGGTGTCCGTCACGCCGCGCAACCTCCACCGGCTGCTGGGCCCGGTGCGCTTCCTGGACTCGGTGATCGAGCGCACGTCGCGCGTGGGGGTGGCGAACGGGCTGGCGTGGACCGAGACCGGCGGGGAGGTGCTCACGATCGAGGTCACGATCCTGCCGGGCAAGGGCGAGCTGCAGCTCACGGGCAAGCTCGGCGATGTGATGCGCGAATCGGGGCAGGCCGCGCTCTCCTACGCGCGCTCGCGCGCGCAGCAACTCGGGCTCGACAAGTGGTTCTACCGCGACATCGACGTCCACGTGCACATCCCCGAGGGGGCGAGTCCCAAGGATGGCCCGTCGGCTGGGATCACGATGGCGGTGGCGCTCGTGAGCGCGCTCACAGGCGTTCCGACGCGGCCGGACGTCGCGATGACGGGCGAGATCACGCTGCGCGGGACCGTGCTCCCGATCGGCGGCCTGATCGAGAAGGCGGTGGCCGCGCGGCGCGCGGGGCTCAAGACCATCGTCATCCCGGCCGCGAACGCGAAGGACCTCGAGGAGATCCCAGATGACGTGCGCGCCGACCTCGAGTTCGTTCGCATCGAGACCATGGACCAGGTGCTGGGCGTGGCCCTGGAGCGCCCGGCGGTGATGCCGTCGCCCGCCCCGCCTCCTCCGCCCGACGAGAGCCAGCCCGCCCACTACACGCACTGAGATTCGCCGCGCCAGGAGGGCGCCCGACATGACCGCCAAGCGAGTCCGACTGTTCACGCCCGGCCCGGTCGAGATCCCGGAGCGCATTCTGCGCGTGCTCGCGGCGGCTCCTCCGCACCATCGCACCGACGGCTTCCGCGAGACCCTGAAGCGCGTCACCGAGAAGCTGCGCTGGATCCACGGCACAGATGGCGAGGTGTTCCTGCTCGCGGCTTCGGGGACGGGGGCGATGGAAGCGGCGCTCGTGAGCACGGTCTCGCCCGGCGCGCGCGCGCTCGCGATCGCGGGCGGCAAGTTCGGCGAGCGCTGGGCGTCGCTGCTCGAGGCCTACGCCGTCGCGCACGACGTGGTGGAGGTCGAGTGGGGCGCGGGCGTGGATCCGGCCGAGATCGCGCGACGGCTCGATCATGATCCATCGCTGGCCACGGTGTTCGCGACCCAGAGCGAGACCTCGACCGGCGCGCTCCACGACGTCGAAGCCCTGGCGCGCGTTACGCGCGAGCGCGGCCGCCGCCTGGTGGTGGACGCGATCACCGGGATCGGCGTCCACCCGCTGCCGCAGGACCGCTGGGGCGTGGATGTCGTGGTGTGCGGTTCTCAGAAGGGGCTCATGATCCCGCCGGGGATCGCGACCGTGTCGCTCGCGCCGTGGGCGAAGGACCTGATCGATGCGCCGGGCCTGCCGCGCTTCTACTTCGACCTGCGGCGCTACCGAAAGAGCGCCCCGCTCGGCGAGACACCGTTCACGCCGCCCGTGAGCCTGGTGCTCGCCCTCGAGGAAGCACTCGCCATGATCGCGGAGGAGGGGCTCGAGCGCGTCCACGAGCGCCACCGCAGCTTGGCGCTTGCGGCCCGCGCCGGGGCTGAGGCTCTGGGCTTCAAGCTCTTCCCGTCGAGCCCGTCGCACGCGGTCACGGCGCTGACTCCGCCGCCGGGGCTCGAGACTTCGGCGATCGTCAAGCGCCTGCGCGATACGCACGGCATGGTGATCGCGGGCGGGCAGGATCGCCTGAAGGGCAAGATCATCCGC
>VBOS01000511.1:0-1665 GCA_005893185.1 Candidatus Eiseniibacteriota bacterium | reverse complement strand
CGACCGGGGCGGTCCCTGCCGCGCGCGCAGCTTGGGAACGCGCGTGAGGGTGCTGGTCAGCGATCCGCTGGCCCCGGAAGCGCTGGCGCGCGTGCGCGCTGCGGGACACGAGGTGGTGGAGAGGATCGGCGTCAAGGGGCCCGACCTGGTCCAGGCGCTCGACGGCTGCCGCGCGCTGCTGGTCCGTGGCGCGACCAAGGTCACGGCCGATGTGCTGCGGGGCGCGAGCACGCTCCGGGTCGTTGTGCGCGCCGGCACGGGGCTCGACAACGTGGACGTCGCAGAAGCGGAGCGCCGCGGCGTCGTCGTGCGCAACACGCCCAACGCCAACTCGGTCTCGGTCGCCGAGCTCACGATCGGTAGGATGCTGGCGTTCGAGCGACACATTCCCGCCGCCGCCCTGGACTTGCGCTCGGGGCGCTGGGAGAAGGTCCGCTTCATGGGGCGCGAGCTCTCGGGCCGCAGGCTGGGCCTCGTCGGCTTCGGGCGCATCGGTCGCGAGGTCGCGCGCCGCGCCCGCGCGTTCGAGATGGAAGTAAGGGCGTGCGATCCCCTGCTGGCTGCGTGGCCCGCGGGCTTCGATTGGGTGCGCCGCGCTACGCTCGAGGAGCTGCTGCCCGCGGCCGACTTCCTCTCGCTCCACGTCCCGCTCACCCCGGAGACGCGCTGCATGATCGGCGCTCGGGAGCTGGCCCGGATGGGCGAGCAGGCCGTCCTCATCAACTGCGGCCGCGGCGGCCTGGTGGACGAGGCTGCGCTCCACATCGCGCTCGAATCGGGAGCGCTAAGGGGCGCGCTGCTCGACACCTTCGCAGAAGAGCCTCCCGGACGACTCCCGCTGCTCGCGCTTCCCAACGTCCTGGCCGTGCCTCACTTGGGCGCATCGACCCTAGAGGCGCAGCGCCGCGCGGGCGAGGAAGCGGCCGAGGTCGTGATCGAGGCCCTGGCCGCGATTCGGGATTAGGCGCTCGCCCTCCCGGCTCCACGGTCCAGTCGAGCCCGAGCGCGGCCCGGGCCGCGACGCCGCAGCGCTCGGGTCCCGGGCTGTGCTAGCCTCGCGCCCGCTCGGCATCTTCATCAGCCATTTCCACGACCCCCGATTGCGGGGCAGTCTCCGGAGGACAGCCATGATCCGGCGCCGTTTCGCGCGTCTCGCCTTCGCCCTTGCAGCGCTGCTCGCATCGCCCCGCCTAGCCCCTTGCGCCGACGCGATCGCCCCGCCGCCCGCCACGCGCGCCGACAGCGTGAGGGAGATGTTGCATGGCGTCGAGATCGTGGATCCCTACCGCTGGCTCGAGGACAAGAGCAGCCCCGCGACCCGCGCCTGGATCGGAGCGCAGAACGCGTACACGGATGGACAGCTCGGCGCGCGGCCCGGCCGCGATGCGACCCGCAAGCGGCTCGAGCAGCTCCTCAAGGTGGATCAGGTGACGGTTCCGTTCGAGCGCGGCGGCCGCTACATCTACACGAAGCGCCGTGCGGATCAGGACCTGCCGGTGATCGTCATGCGGCGCGGGGCCGACGGGCCGGAAGAGGTGCTGGTGGACCCGCACCCGCTGAGCCCCGATCACACGGTCTCGGTGCAGATCCTCAACGTATCGGACGACGGAAAGCTGCTCGCCTACGGGACGCGCACGGGCGGCGAGGACGAGGTCACGGTGACGC
>VBOS01000510.1 GCA_005893185.1 Candidatus Eiseniibacteriota bacterium | reverse complement strand
TGTTCGGCGCGCGCGATCGCGCGCGGCTCGTGGGCCTCGAGCGCGCGCGCGAGCAGCTCGATGCGATGGGCGGGCGGCTGCGGCTCGCCACCGACGACGGCAGCGCGGGCGAACCCGGAGACGTCGTGGGCCTCCTCGATCGTACGGCGCCCGGCTTCCCCGCCCCGCTCGTGATCCACGCATGCGGCCCACACGCGATGCTGGCGGCTGTGGCGCGCTGGGCCGAGCGGCACGGTGCAGCTGCGCACGTCGCGATGGAGTCGGTGAGATACGCCCTCGCTCATCGGCAACCGCGAGTTCGCGATGTGCTGCACCGAGGGGCCGGTCTTCGAAGCGGGCGACCTCGACTGGGAGCGCATCGAGTGAGCGGGCGGCACAGCAGCGAGGAAGCTGGGGTCGGGCCCGATCTCACGGTCCGCATCGGGCCCGCGACGCTCCGCAATCCCGTGCTGACGGCATCGGGCACATTCGGCTACGGCGACGAGTACGCGCACGTCGTGGACCCCGCGCTCCTCGGCGCTGTGATCACGAAGACCGTGACGCTCGAGTCCCGCGCCGGCAATCCGCCGCAGCGGATCGCCGAGACCGCGGGCGGCATGCTGAACTCGATCGGTCTCGAGAACGTCGGTCTCGAGCGATTCCGCCGGGAGAAGCTGCCCAGGCTCCGCGCGCTCGGCGCCTTCGTCATCGCATCGATCGGCGGCGAGACCCCGGCCGAGCTCGAGCGTCTGCTCGATGCGCTGGAGGGAGAGCCCGGGGTGGAGGGATTCGGGATCAACTTCTCGTGCCCCAACGTGGCCCGCGGCGGCGCGCGCTACTGGGCGGTCGCGCGCCGGCTCGAGGGCACGCTCGCGCGTCTGCGCCCGCTCACGCGCCGGGCGCTCATCGCCAAGCTCTCCCCCGACGTGACATCGATCGCCGACCTCGCGAAGGCGTGCGAGCAGGGCGGGGCGGACGCGCTCACGGCGGTCAACACCTTCGTGGGTCTGGCGGTGGACCTCGAGCGCATGGAATCGCGGCTCGGCCGCGCGACGGGCGGGCTCTCGGGCCCCGCGATCAAGCCGCTCGCGCTCGCGCGCTGTCACGAGGCAGCGGCTGCTGTGCGCATCCCCGTGATCGGCTCGGGCGGGGTCATGACCGGGCGTGACGCGCTCGAGTTCATCGCCGTCGGGGCCGCGGCCGTGCAGGTCGGCACAGCGACCTTCGTGCGCCCGCGCGCCGCCCTCGAGGTTCTGGAGGAGATGCGCGCGCTGCTCGCGGCGCGCGGGATCCGAGCGCTCGAGGAATGGCGCGGGTGTCTGGCGGGGGCGGGAGACGGCGCGGCGGCGCGCGTGGAAGGGCACGCATGACCGAGCTTGCGATCGCGTACGACGTCTCATCGCTCGAGGAAGCGCTGGCGCTCGACGCCCGCCTCGGACCCGGGCCGGAGATCGCCAAGGTGGGGCTCGAGCTGTTCACGGCGGCCGGGCCGGAGGCGGTGCGCGCGCTCGCGCGGCGCGGCCGGCGCGTGTTCCTCGACCTCAAGCTGCACGACATTCCGAACACCGTGCGGGGCGCAGCTGCTGCGGCCGCGCGGCTCGCGGCCGAGTTCCTGACCGTGCACGCCATGGGCGGCGGCGCGATGCTGCGCGCGGCCGTGGAGGGCGTTGCGGAAGGCGGCGGCGGCACCGCGGTGATCGCGGTCACGGTGCTCACCAGCATCGACCCGCTCGATCCGCCGCCGGGCTTCGAGCGCCCGATCGAGCCGGGCCCGGTCGCCTCCCGGCTGCTCGAGCTGGCCGAGCGCTCAGGCGCCCGCGGCATCGTGTGCGGCGTGCCCGACCTGCCGGGCTTGAGGCGGTTCCATCCCGCGCCGTTCTTCGCCGTCACCCCCGGCATCCGGCCGGCGAGCGCGGAGGCGCACGATCAGAAGCGCTTCGCCACCCTCGCCGAAGCCGTGCGGTCGGGCTCGAGCCTCGCTGTGCTCGGGCGCGCCGTGACCGCGGTCTTAGACCCCCGCGCCGCCCTGGAGGCCGCCCGTGCCCAGCGCGACGCAGCGGCGGCCGCGATGAGCGCTCGGGAATGAATCCACCGGAGCGGCGTACCCAGTGGATGGAGCCCGGGGAGGAGGCCGACCGGCTCCGCGAGTCGCAGATGGGGAGCACCGCGGCCTTCGGCCAGATCGTGCGCGGCTATCAGCGTGCGATACACCGGGTGGCCTACGCCGTGACGCGCAATGCGGGCGACGCAGACGACGTGACGCAGGAGACCTTCATGCGCGCGTGGCAGGCGATCGGGCGCTTCCGGGTCGGAGAGCCGCTCTACCCGTGGCTCGCCCGCATCGCGATGAACGCGTCGTTCTCGCTGCTCCGGCGCCGCAAGCGGCGGCCCGAGGTCGCGCTCGAGCCGATGCTCGAGGGTGGCGCGCAATGGGCCGGGGGGGACGATCCCGTGGAAGAAGCTGCTGCGAGCGAGCGGGACGAGCGGCTCGCGGGAGCGTACGCCGCGCTCTCGGAAGAGCACCGCGCGGTCCTGGCGCTGCGTGTCGTGGAGGATCTCTCGTACGACGACATCGCCCGAACGCTCGGAGTCCCGGTCGGCACCGTGATGTCGCGACTCTCGCGGGCGCGCGCCGAGCTCAAGTCCCGCATGCGGCAAACGGGATAAGCCATGAAGCACCCAACTGCCGAGCAGCTGAGCGCGTTCCACGACGGCATCGCGGGCGCGAGGACCCTGGTGGCGATCGAGGAGCACGTCAGCGAGTGCGCCGAGTGCCACGATGTGCTCGCGTCCCTCGACCGGCAGGACCACGCTCTGTCCGCGATGCTCACGCACGATCCCGGGGATGCGCATTTCGAGGCGCTGGCGGACCGCATCGAGCGGCGAATCGAGACGGAGCCCCGGCGTTCGCCCGCTGCGCGCGCGTTGCGCCTCGTGCTGGACGCGCTGCTCGGGGCCGCGGAAGGAGCGGTCTCGACGCTCGGCGGCTGGCTCGTGAGTTTCTGGAACGGGCTCAAGGCTTTTCACGCGCCGGAGTGGGCCGGGGCTCTGGTCGCCCTGGTCGTGGCCACCGGCCTCGTGCTCATCAACATGAAGCATCCGGCGGCCCCTATCCTGCGCGATCACGCTCTGGAGCAGCGAGCCCGGCAGACCGCGGGGCGCGAGACGGACGAGCTCCGCGGCGCCGCGCCCGAAGCCGGCGGCGAGACCGCCCGCGAGGACAAGGACCGCTCCAGGGCCCGGATGCAGAGAGAGATCGCGCCGCCCGCGCTCCCGCCGCAGCAGAGCGCGCCCTCCGCCGGCGGAGGGATGAAGCAGCCGCTTCCCTCGTCGCGCGCATACCCGGTGAAGCGCACGGCTTCGGGCGAGGAAGAGCCGGTGCGGAAGGCGGAGGGCGCTTTCGCGAAGGCGCCGCCCGCGG
>VBOS01000512.1 GCA_005893185.1 Candidatus Eiseniibacteriota bacterium | reverse complement strand
TTCCCCAACGATCCGATCTTCCGCGACACGCGCCAGTGGTGGTTGCACAACGCCGGTCCGGGCAGCGCCTACAACGGGAAGCTGGGCGCCGACATCCACGCGCTCGATGCGTGGCAGATCACGACCGGCTCGAACGACCTGCGGCTCGCGATCGCCGACACCGGCGTGGATCCGAACCACCCCGAGTATCAATGCGTGATGCCGGACGGCAGCATGCGGATCGAGAAGGGCCTCAACGTCACGCTCGATCCGAGCACGAGCTTCGCCGACTCCTTCGGGCACGGCGTCATGGTCGCCGGCGTGTTCGCGGCGCGCACCAACGACGGCTGGCACATCGCGGAATCGCTGGGGGTCGCGGGGATCTGCGGCGGCAACGGGCGAGACAACTACGGCTGCCATCTCATCCCCATCAAGATCACGCGCGGCCGCAGCGGCGATGCGACGTCGTTCGACATCGCGCGGGCCATGGTCTACTCGGTCGAGTGCGGCGCGCGGGCCATGAACCTGTCATTCGCAGGAGATGGTCCGAGCCGCGTCGAGCGTCTCGCGATGTACTACGCGATCACCCGCGGCTGCGTTGTGAGCACGGCGGCCGGCAACCAGGGCTTCACCCCCACCAAGCCCCAGTATCCCTCGGCCTACGCGGCGGAAGGCCTCTGCATCCAGACGGGAGCGACCGATTTCTACGACCAGCGCACCACCTTCTCCTCCTACGGGCCGGGGCTCGACCTCATGGCGCCCGGCTGGTTCATCTGGTCCACGTACCTCACATACCCGCACCCGATCAGCGGTGCGCACCAGGGCTACAACCGCGATTCCGGCACATCGTACGCTGCGCCGATGGTGACGGGAACGATCGGGCTGCTGGCGGCGGCGCGCCCGGAGCTGAAGGACACGGACTTCCAGCACATCATCCGCGAGAGCGCGGACGACATCGGCGACCCCGGCGTGGACCAGAAGACCGGCTGGGGGAGGCTCAACGCCGGGCGCGCGCTGGCGGCGGTCTCGCCCGACGTCGGCATCTGGCACGACGAGGTGCTGGGCACGGTGACGGGCCCGGTCCGCACCGACACGCTGATGCTCACCGAGAGCGGGCCCGGGACCTTCGACCGCTTCCGCGAGTGGCACGACGCCACGGCGTACGAGGTGCTCGCCACGGTCGCGATCCCCGATTCGTTCGTCGGGCCTGTGCGCATCTGGCCGCGGGTGGGCGGCACGATGACGGTGCGGGGCGACTTCCGCATTCCCTACTTCACGCCCTGGTCGGAGATCGTCGCCCAGGATGCGCACTCGTTCACGCTGCGCGGCTACATCTACCGGCAATCGGATGCCACGTGCCGGCCGTGCGGCGACGACGCGTGGCTGCCCCTGCCGCCGGATCAGGCGCGCTTCGGCTTCACCGTGATCGGTCTCGTGAGCCGCGCGCCGCGCAGCCCCGCCGCGCGTGCAGCAGCGCCCCTGCTGCGCGTGACGCCGAATCCGATGAGCGCGCGGACACGCATCGTGGCCACCGCGGCCGGCCGGGTCGAGATCGCGGACGCGGCGTGCCGCCGCGTTCGCGCCGAAACACTCGCGGAGGGCGCGGGCTTCGACTGGGACGGCCGCGACGCGCGCGGTCGCGCGCTTCCGCCCGGGCTCTACCTCGTGCGCTACGAAGGCGTCGCGGGGCGATCGGTCGTGAAGCTGATGAAGCTCGAAG
>VBOS01000513.1 GCA_005893185.1 Candidatus Eiseniibacteriota bacterium | reverse complement strand
CGCCCGCCACGCCCGCGATGCTGGCGGACATCGATCCCAAGATCGGCAAGCGCCTCGCGATCGGCACCGACTTCCGCGAGATCTACTATGCGGCCGATCCCAGCGCCGGGCAGGCCGTCCAGCAGGGCTTCTTCCAGATGCAGGGCGACATCTACCTGTCGTTCCAGCTCGATTCCGCCTTCACGCTGTACTACAACCGCGGGCTCACGAACACCTACGAGTTGTTCGGGATCGCCCACTGGCATTCAGGCGACGGCTACATCAAGGCCGGGCGTTTCGTGCCCTCGTACGGCTGGAGGTTCGACGATCACACGATGTACGTGCGGAGCGAGCAGGGCTTCTTCCCGCCGGCCTTCACCGATGTCGGGCTGGAGCTGGGCTTCCAGCCCAAGCGCCTCGACCTCCAGGTCGCGATCCGACTTCGGTATCTGAGGCCCGCCTTGCGGCATCAGTTCACCGTACACCCCGGTGTTCTCGATCCGGTTGTAGAGGACCGAGTTCCCCGGATCGCCCGGCTTAACGATCAGCACTGGCGGGTTGATGAAGCTGGGCACGCTCACGAAGGTGCTATAGGAAGTGAGAATGCCAGTGAAATCCGTTGTAGACCCGCTGGTGTGGCACGTGAGACACCCGTGAGTGTTGAAGATCGGCCGCACGTCGTTCACGTAGGACACCCCGGTCCCCACAGGCGGTACATCGACCTTGACCGGGTCGCCCAAGTCCGAGCAGCCGGCCAGCATCATGACGACTCCTGCGGCGGGTAGCACGAGAGCGAGGCGGGCACGCATGAAGGCGCCGACTCTAGAAGCTCGAAGCGCGGGCGTGCAACCATGGGCTTCAAGGTGGTTTGCTCTAATCGAACTCGTACTTGGGATCGGCCGGCGTCTGCTCAGAGCCGACGCGTCCGGCGACGATATCGGCGCGGTTGTAGCTCTCGCCCTTGACCGGCGCGCCGTGGATGCGGCGCAGCATCGTGAGCTGTCCGGTATGGGTCAGGGCGTCGGCGATCGGTCCCTGGAACAAGCGGGTCAGCTCGTAGTGGAGCGGCGCGGGAGAGGCGAGCAGGCCGTCGAACGTCGCGAGCGCTGTGAAGAAGCGCTCGCGTTCCCGGTCCCACGGCAGCGGCTCGGAGTTGTGCCAGCGCGGCGTCCCCTTCGCCATCGCGAGCGCCCAGTCGAGCAGGTCGCCCATGTGCGCGAGGACCTCGACCGGAGTCCGGGAGGTCGGGCCGGCGCGGAATGATGCGAACGTCTCCGGCGCGCCGCGCGTGGCCTTGGCGGCGCGATACGCCAGCGTGGCGACGGTGTGGCGAAGGAACTCGCGGTCGTTCATGTGCGCACCTCCCGTGGGGTGGGTGCCTCGCGCAGCCGCGCGGCGATCGTGCGCGCCACGGCGCGACGCGTGACCGGCGTCCCGTCGCACGCCGAGAGGCGCAGCGCCGCCTCGGGCACGGCGTCGAGGAACGCGTCGCTCTGGAGCGCGACGAGCGCTACCGTCCGCTCGCGGCAGCGCGCGCGCAGGCGCTCGATCTCCTCAGCCGGGAGCGGCGTGCGGCTCGCGATCGCGATCAGCTCGATCGGGACGGGCGAAGCGCTGCGGCTCGCCGCCTGCGCGCGCTTCGCCCTGTCCATGCTCTTCGCTCGGGCGGCAACCCGCGCGCCGGGCTGGATCGCGAGCCCCTGATCCGCGAGCAGATCCGAGAGCCTCGGCCCGTGCCGAGCACCTGGCTCGCTCACGTGCCACGGCCGGCTCGCGGCGTCCGGCGGCAGCGCTCCGCGCACGACGAGCCCGCGCTCGGCGATGCCCTCGAGCCTTGCCTGCCAGTCGGGCGGCGTGAGCGAGTCGAGCGGGCGGGCGAGCGAAGCTGCGTCGGGCTCGGGACGCTCGCGATCGAGCCTCTCCAAACGCGGGCGAGCTGCGTCGAAGCTCGCGCGCTCCAGCTTGCCGTCCACCAGCGACTTCGCCAGGTCGAGCCGGGCGCGGCGCACCGTCTCGTCGTACCAAGCGAACAGCAACAGGTCGCATCCCGCATCGAGCGCCAGGCGCGCAACTTCGGCCGGCTCGCGGCCGGCGGCCGCGCCCTTCATCTCGAGCGCATCGGTGATGCACACGCCTTCGAAGCCGAGCCGCGTCCGCAGCAGATCGTGCACGATCGTGCGCGAGAATGTGGCGGGTCGCTCGGGATCGAGCGCCGGATAGACCACGTGCGCGGTCATCACCGAGTCGGCCTCGAGATGCGCGCGGAACGGCGCCAGCTCGCGGCGCTCGAGCCGCTCGCGGTCCGCGTCGCATGACGGGAGCGCGAGGTGCGAGTCGAGCGCCGTGTCCCCGTGCCCCGGGAAGTGCTTGAGGCAGGACGCAACGCCCCCGGCGCGTAGGCCCCGCAGCGCCTCGCCCACGCGTGCTGCGACGGCCGCGGCGTCGGTGCCGAAGGCGCGCGGCCCGATCACCGGGTTGAGCGGCGAGGAGTGGATGTCGGCGACCGGCGCGAAGTCCCAGTCGAGCCCCAGGGCCCGCAGGCGGGCCGCCGTCACGGTGTGAACCCACTCGATCTCGCCGGGCGCCGCGCCGCGCGCGAGCAGAGCGGCGTTGGGCGGGACCACGAGGTGGGGCGAGAGCTGGGAGACGAAGCCGCCCTCTTCGTCGGTGGCGATGAAGATGCGCCGCGGGCGTGCCAGCTCCCGCAGGCGCGATGTGAGGCGGCGGAGGTCGTCGAGATCGCGGAAG
>VBOS01000508.1 GCA_005893185.1 Candidatus Eiseniibacteriota bacterium | reverse complement strand
ATGGCCGCCTGCGCCGGGGCGCCTCCTTCTCCTTGTAGGCGGGCTTCAGCGCCATCATGCTCACGGTCGCCGAGCCTTTCTTCACCGGCTTCCGGATCGCGATGCGGCGCGGCGTCGCGTCGTTCTCGTACGCCTCGGCCAATTCGTCCTCGAGGCTCGGGGGCGGCGGCGGCTCGTGGAAGACCACGATGCGCCCGTCCGGATCCGTCGCCTCGGCATAGAGGCCGAACTCCTCCATCACCGGTGCGGTCATGAAGCGCAGGTCGCGCGCCCGCATGTCATCGCACCACGCCGCCAGATCGTCGCTCCCGAACGCCACGGTGATGGGCTGCTCCGCGTGGCGCGGGTGATTCGCGCCCCCGAGGCGCTGGTGGACCGCGAGGCGCGTCTCGCCGGTGTCGAACTCGGCCCAGTGCTCGGCCTCCTCCAGCACACGGAGCCCCATCGCCCCGCGATAGAACGCGACCGCCCGCCCGAAGTCGCGGACGTTCAGGATCACGCGCTCGATCGCGGGCCCCTCCCCTGCCTCCACCGCCCGCTGCGGCTCGAGGATCGAGATCATGTTTTCATCGGGATCCCACACGTCGGCGGCGCGTCCGTTCGGAAGCCGGAACTCGTCCTCCATGCGGGCCCCGTGGGACTCGATCGCGCGCCGCTCCGCTTCCAGATCGGGGGTCACGAAGCGCGGAACGAGGCCCTGCTTGCGCTCGTCGGACATGTGATGAAGCGCCAGAATCGCGCCCCCGGTCTCGAACTCGACCCACTGCTTGTCTTGCTGGCGGATGCGGAGCCCGATCCGCTCCGAGTAGAACACCCGCATCGCATCGAAGTTCTTGGTGAATGCGACCACATAGCTCAACCGGCTCATCGTCCGCTCCTCGCCAGGATGTCGTGATTCGCTCACTGCGTAGGCGCTCCCTGCGGAACTGTCTCCCAACTGCCCCAAGCGTACTCCAGATTGACCCAGACGCTCTTCACCTGCGTGTAGTCGCGCAGGCAATCGGGCCCGAGGTCGCGCCCGAAGCCCGAGGCCTTGTAGCCGCCGAAGGGGATCGCGGCGTCGTAGAAGTTGTAGGCGTTGACCCACACCGTGCCGGCCTGGAGGCGGCGCGCCACGGCGTGCGACTTCTTCACGTCGCGTGTCCAGATGCCAGCCGCGAGGCCGTACAGGATGTCGTTGGCCTTGGCGACCGCGTCCTCGACGCCGTCGAACGGGATGACCGCCAGCACCGGGCCGAAGATCTCCTCCTGCGCCACCCTCATCTTGTTCTCCACCCCGTCCAGCACCGTGGCCTGCACGAACCAGCCGCGCCCGTTCACGGGCTGGCGCTCCCCGCCCGCGACCAGGCGGGCGCCTTCGCGCACGCCGGTCTGGACGTAGCCCAGCACCTTCTCCATCTGCCCCTTGCTCGCGAGCGCGCCGAGGCGCGTCTTGGGATCGAGCGGATCGGCGGGCACGAGCTTCTTCGCGCGCTCCGCGAGCTTGGCCACGAACTCGTCGTGCACGCTCCTCTCGACCAGCAGCCGCGAGCCCGCAGCGCACACCTCGCCCTTGCCGTAGAAGATGCCGGTGGAAGCACCCCGCGCAGCCGCTTCGAGGTCGGCGTCGGCGAACACGATGTTGGGCGACTTCCCTCCCAGCTCGAGCGTGAGCTTCTTCACGGTGTCGGCCGCGCTGCGCATGAGATGCTTGCCGACGTCGGTCGAGCCGGTGAAGCTGATCTTGTCCACCCGCGGATGGCGCACCAGCGCCTCGCCCACGATGGCCCCCGGCCCCGCCAGGATGTTGAGCACCCCGGGCGGCAGGCCGGCTTCGAGCGCCAGCTCGCCGATCCGGATCGCGGTGAGCGGGGTCAGCTCGGCGGGCTTCAGGATCACCGTGTTGCCGGCGGCGAGCGCGGGGGCCGCCTTCCAGCCCACCATGTTCATCGGGAAGTTCCACGGGATGATGGCGCCCACCACGCCGAGCGGCTCGCGCAGCGTGTAGGTGAGGAACGACGGGCTGGACGGCAGCGTCTCGCCCGCGAGCTTGGTCGTCCAGCCGGCGAAGTAGTGGAAGCAGTTCGCGGCCATCGGCACGTCGATCTGCCGCGACTCGAAGATCGGCTTGCCGTTGTCGAGCGTCTCGAGCCGCCCCAGCTCGTCGCCGTGCTCGAGGATGAGGTCGCCGAGCCGCCACAGGATCCGCTGGCGCTCGGCCGGCTTCATGCGCGGCCACGGTCCCGAGTCGAACGCCGCGCGCGCCGCCACGACCGCGCGCTCCGCGTCCTCCGCGCCGGCCTTGGCCACCGCGCAGATCGGCTCCTCGGTCGCGGGGTTCATCGTCGTGTACGTCTCGCCGGAGGCCGCGTCCACCGGCGCACCGTTGATGATGAGCTTGGCCGGCTTCACCGGCGTCAATGTCTGGGTCATCGCTTCCTCCCCTTCGACTGCGCGGGCCGCGGCTCGCGCGGCGGTCCGCCGATCTCTCGGATCCGGCTCACCCCCCGGATTCGGCTCTCCAGCGCTTGATGACGTCGGCATGATGCCGGTCGTGCTGGGTCACCTCGCGCACCAGCTCGCCCAGCGCGTGCTCGGGCGACCACACATCCTCCGGCTCGGCCGGAATGGAATCCAGCGCGTCCCACAGGTCCTCGTACGTGCTCTGGAGCAGGCGCAGCGCGGCCTCCCAATCCAGCTGCTCCAGCGTCGCCACACCCGCCGCGTTCATCGCGTCGAGCCGGGAGCGCCGGATGTCCGCGCGCCGGTTGCGCGCCGCCGCCGCCTCCAGGTACTTCTGGACGATCTCGCGATCCCAGAACGCGAGATGCAGCACCATCTGGCGCGCCGACCACTTGCCCGGAGCGATCGGACGCTCCGCCGCGCCCGCGCTCATGCCCTGAATCGCGGCGTGCACCGCCACGCGCGCGCGCTCGAGCCCGAACAGTGCCAGGTCCTTCGCAGATGCGCCGGCCTTGGCTCCGGCGAACTCGGAGACCGCAGCTGCCGAGCGGGCCTTGGGCGCCCGCTTCGGGGGCGCGGGACGCGCGACGACGGCGAGCTTCGGCCGGGGGCCGCCACGCTTCGCTGCGCGATCCGGCCCACCCTGGGCGGCGACCGCCGGGCTCAGGCGCGCGCCGCGTTTCGCGCTGCGCTTGCTCCCGCCGCTCGCCCCGCGGCCGCGCCGCGCCGCCCGGACGTTCTCGCCCCGGTGCTCGGCGCCGCCGGACTTCTTCGCACGCCCCGCACGCCCGCGCCGTCTGCTCCGCCGCGCGGCGCGCTTCGCCTTGGCGTGCCGCGTGCTGGTCGCCTTCCGCTTCGCCGGGCTCATCGCGTCTCGTACTCGTAGACGCCGCGCCCGGTCTTCCGCCCCAGTCGCCCGGCTGCGACGTACTGCTCGATCAGCGGGCAGGGCCGGTACTTCTCGCCGAGCGTGCGGTGCAGGTACTTGAGGATCGCGAGTCGCGTGTCGAGCCCCACCAGGTCCACCAGCTCGAACGGCCCCATCGGATGGTTGAGCCCGAGCTTCAAGGCCTTGTCGATGTCGCGGGCGCTCGCCACGCCCTCCTGCAGCATGTAGAACGCCTCGTTGCCGATCATCGCGTTGATGCGGCTCGTCACGAATCCCGGCGACTCGCGCACCACCACGCATTCCTTCCCCATCGCCGCGCCCACATCGCAGGCCGCTGCGATCGCGGCGTCGCTGGTCTCGAGCCCGCGCACCACCTCGAGCAGCTTCATGCGCGGGACCGGGTTGAAGAAGTGCATGCCCAGCACCTGCGGTGCGCGGCCGGTCGCAGCCGCCATCTCGGTGATCGAGAGCGAGGATGTGTTGGACGCGAGCAGGGCGTGCCGGGGCGCGATCCGGTCGAGGGATCCGAAGATCTCGACCTTGAGTGCCATCTTCTCCGGCACCGCCTCGATCGCGAGATCGGCCGCGCGCGCCGCCTCCGCCAGCTCGCGCGTCGTCGTAAGGCACTTGTGAGCGGCCGCCGCCTGGGCGCCGTCCACCTTGCCGAGCGCCACGCCCTTCTCGAGGGTAGCCGAGATCTCGCCCACCGCCTTCTCGAGCATCGCGGATTCCACATCCTGGAGAATCGTGCGGAATCCGCCGACCGCAGCTGCGTAGGCGATCCCGCGCCCCATGATGCCGGCGCCGAGAACGGCGATCGTCTTCTCCGTCACGCGCCGATCCCGCCCCTTTCGTGCGCGAAGCGCCAGGCGAAGGGGAACGCGAGCGAAGCCAGCACGCTCTTCACGAGGTCGCCCGGAACGAAGGGCAGGAGCCCGGCCGCGAGGAGCTGCGATTGCGGAACGAAGCGCGCGAGCTGCGCGAGCCCCAGCGCGAAGATCACGGTGCTCCCGAGCAGCATCGCCACGAGCATCGACCCGAAGCGCCGGTCCCAGCCGCGCTCGGCGAGCGCGCCCACGAGGG
>VBOS01000509.1 GCA_005893185.1 Candidatus Eiseniibacteriota bacterium | reverse complement strand
GGTCTCGCTCTCGCTCGGGAGGTAGCGATTGAACCACCAGCGCGTGTAGACGATGCGGCCGCTCGTCGGATCAACGGCCGGCTCCTCTCCCCCGTTGCGCTCGGTCGTGAGCCGCCGGAGGTCCGTGCCGTCGTCGTTCACCGTGAAGAGGTTCGACGCGACGAGGCCGCCCACCTCGGCGATCTGCGGGAAGCGCGTGCTGGCGAAGCACACGCGGCCGTCCGGAAGCCAGCACGGGTCGAAGTCGTCGTAGCGCTCGAACAGCCCCGGGTCGCAGTGGAGCGGCCCAAGATCGAGCGCGCGGTCGGTACGCGTGATCGCCCGCAGGCCCCTGCCGTCTGCGCCCACGACGTAGATGCGCCACGCGCTGTCACGCGCCACCGTGCCCGCGAAGACGATGCGCTTTCCGTCCCATGAGACGCAGGGGTCGCTTGCGTCGAACAGCGTGGCGGCGGGGAGCAACAGCCGGAACCGGCCGTCGCTCCCGCGCACGAACAGCTGCCCGCCGGTCGCGAGCGTTCGGTGGCGCGGGCCGAAGCCGGGGACCGCGCCGGGCGCGGCGCCTTCCGCGCGGTTGCGCGAGACGAAGACGAGCGGCGGCAGCCGCGGGGCCGACTGCGCAGCCGCGAGCGACAGCAGTGGGACGATGAGCAGAAGGAGGCGCGCGTATCTCATGTTCGGCGCAGGGCGGGGGCGCCGCGCGCCATTATCTCACCAGGGCAACCCGGCGCTCCAGCGTTCGGCCGCCCGCAGAGAGGACGGCGCGGTAGACGCCTGTGGGCTGGATCCGGCCCCGGTCGTCGCGGCCGTCCCAGATCCACGCGTATGCCCCCGCCCCCTCCGTGGCCGGACCGGCAAGGCGGCGCACGACGCGGCCGCCGAGATCGAGGATGGCGAGCGTGACCTTCGCCGGCTCGGGCAGGGAGCACGAGAAGTGGACGTTTCCGGAGGACGGGGCGGGAAAGGGCGGAGCGAAGAAAGGTCCGACGGGGCGAGCATGCGGCACGGCGACCGTGCTCGTGCGCACGATGCGCCGGATCGCGCCGCTGCCCGTGCAGGAGCCGCCTGTGCACTGCCGGCAGTACCAGAGCGAGCCGTCGGGTCCGACGGCGTAGTCGCTCACGAACTGCATGCCGGTCGCCCAGTGCGCAGTGTCGGGCTGGCCGGGGACGGTCGGAGCGACGAGCCAGCTCGTCCCGCTCCCCTTCAGCCGCCGGAGGAATCCTTGGTAGTAGTCGCTGAAGAAGTAGTCGCCGTCGTACTCGCCGGGGAAGGGCGATGCTGCGCCGCCGGGCGCGCGATAGAGAGGGCCGCCCACGATCGCCGCCTCGGTTCCATTGCGGTAGTAGGCGTGAATCGGCGCGCTCGCAGGCTCGGTGAGCGTGCACGACGGGTCCAGGCTGGCGGGTCCCTCGAATCGTGACCACCCGAAGTCGAGACCACCGGCGGGCGCGCGGTCGACCTCCTCCCAGGAGTTCTCCCCCACGTCCCCGATGAGGAGCGCGCCGTTCAATGGATCGATCTGGAAGCGGAAGGGATTCCGCAGGCCGAACGCCCAGATCAGGCGGGCGTTCAGGCCTCCGTTGGGGAAGGGATTTCCCGGTGGGGTGATGAGGGCTGGCTGCGGTGGGCCACCGGCGCCCGGCGGAAGGTGAGAAACGTCGAGCCTCAGGATCTCGCCGCGCAGGCCCGATGTGTCCTGCGCCGCGCAGCCCATTCCATCCTCCCCGAAGCTCGCGTAGAGCATGCCGTCGGGCCCGAAGCGGACCGAGCCCCCGTTGTGGATCGAGTTGACGTCGGGGATGCTGGCAATGACGTCGAAGCGGGTCGCCGGGTCGATCGTGAGGCCGCCGTTCCCGGTGAAAGAGAGGTCGCCGCCGACGGTGAAGCGGGTGATGCGCACGACGAAGGCGCTCGCGTCGTTGCAATGCACGTAGACGTAGGGCCGCGCCGGGAAGCCGGGATCCGGGGCGATGCCGAGCAGCCCACGCTCGCCGCCCGAGCGGACGCCCGGTACGGTCGCGACCGGATCGATCACGGCCAGCGCGCCGTTCACGATCAGTCGGATGCGAGCCGTGCTCTGCTCGACGATCAACAGCCGGCCGTCCGGCAGGAACGCGATGCCGGTCGGAAGCGAGAGCCCGCCGACCACGAGCTGATCCTGGAATCCGGTGGGGACCGCCGCCTGAGCAGAAGCTGCGTGCGGGCCGCCCAGTGCGAGGCATGCCGCGAGCACGAGCCCAGCGACGGGCGACATAGAGTGCGCGAGACTCACGCGCGCGGCAGGCAGGACGGCGCCAATTGCGGCGCAGCGCGTCATGCTCCCGCCAAAGCTGCGGTCACGCCGTAGAGGAATCGAAGGCCGGTCGCGAGGCTTGCGACCGGCATGCGTTCGTCGTCTCCGTGCATGCGGCCCGCGTCATCGCTCGTGAGCGGGAACGGAAGCAGGCCGTAGGCTGCGATCCCCGCATTCCGGAGCTGGGCCGAATCGGTCGCGCCGGTCGAGAGCAGAGGCACGACCGGCGCTCCCGGCATGAGCCGCGCCGCGACCCCACGCACAGCTTCGACCACCGGTCCCTCGAAGGGCATGGTCGGCGACTCGGGGCGCTTGGGAGGATCGAAGCTCACCCGCACCGCCGGGTCGCGGACCCGCGCCTCGAGCGCGCTGCGGAAGGCCTCGGGGTGGGTCCCGGGCAGCAGCCGGCAATTGAGTTTCGCCTCGGTGCTCGCCGGGATCACGTTGGCGCGCTCCCCACCCGTGACGATCGTGGGCGAAACGGTGTGGCGCAGCATCGCGCCAAACATCGGGTCGCCCGCCAGCGCCTCCGAGCCCTCAT
>VBOS01000097.1 GCA_005893185.1 Candidatus Eiseniibacteriota bacterium | reverse complement strand
CCGGCGGGTGCATGTCGTGAGCATTGGCCCAATCCCACAGCTCGTGCAGCGGCCTCTGAACGGCGGAGAGCGTGAACCACTCGTCCTCGTAGAGATTTCGGTATCGAAGGACGACCAGCGCGAGTACGAACCCCAACGCGGACAGCAGCACCACAACCTTCTTGCTCGTCGAATTCGAGTGCATTCGCACCATTTTGAACGCCGCCGCCGTGCCCGTCCACTCCCGGATTCAAAGGAAGCCGGCCGGAAGCCCCGCGATGGAGGCTGCGTGAGCCCGCTGGGAGTGCCCCGCACCGGTCCGGTGCGACGAAGCGAGCGGGCGGCTCCCGCCCGAGAGACTTGCCTCAGCCCTGCGGCGCCCCGGGCGGACTAAGGCCGCGGGCGCGCGGCTTCGGCCCGCTGCCACTCCACGGTGCGCCGCAGCCCTTCCTCCAGCGTGACCTCCGGAACCCAGCGCAGTGTGCGGCGCGTCTTCTCGATGTTCACGACGCGGCGGCGGATGTTGTCCACGTCGCGCCGGTCGGTGTGGGTCGGCCGCACGCTGGCGCCGGTCAGCCGGATCAGGATCTCAGCCAGCTCGTTCACGCGGGTCTCGACTCCGGTGCCCACGTTGAAGACCTCGCCCACGGCGCGGTCCGAGGTCGCGGCCAGGAGAGTGGCCTCGACCGCGTCGTCGATGAAGGTGAAGTCGCGGGACTGATTGCCGTCGCCGTGGATCGCGGGCGGCTTCCCGGCGAACAGGGACTCCACGAACTTGGCCACCACGCCGCAGTAGGGGTTGGAAGGGTCCTGGCCCGGGCCGAAGATGTTGGAGTACCTCACGGCAGTGGTCGGCAAGCCATACGACTCGAAGAACGCCATGGAGTAGTTCTCGCCGGCCAGCTTCGAGACCGAGTACGGGGTGAGCAGCGACAGCCGGTCGTCTTCGTTGATCGGGAGGTAGCGGGGGTTTCCGTAGACCGAGGTGGAGGACGTGTACAGCACGCGCACGTTCCCGTGGGCGCGCGCCGCGAGCAGGACGTTCAGCGTGCCGCCGATGTTGGTCTCGTAGTCCTCGCGCGGGTTCCGGGTCGAGACCACGATGTTGCGGGCCGCGCAGTGGAACACCGTCTCGCTCCGTGCGATCAGGGGCTCGACCGCGGCCGGATCGCACACCGAGCCGTGGACGAACTCGAGCCCGGATTCCGGCAGGTTCTCCCGGCGTCCTGTGAACAGGTCGTCCAGCACCGTGACCCGTGCCTTCTCTCGCAGCAGGCGCCGCACGAGCGCGCTGCCCACGAATCCGGCGCCGCCTGTCACCAGCACGTTTCGATTCTCGAAGGGCATCGCAGCTCCTGGCGAAGAGTGGTCAGCGCTTGAGGCCGAGTCGCAATAGGAACAGCGGTCTCACGATGCGCCACCCGTCGCGGACGAGCCGCATCTTGGTCGTTCCGCGCGCATGATAGCGCACTGTCACCGGCACTTCATGAACACGGTACCCGCAGCGCACCGCCTGGAGCAGCAGGTAGGGCTCGAGCTCGTAGCGGTCGAGCCACGGCTGGTCGAGACGGATCCGGGGATCGTCGAGCAGGCTCATGCGGAACGCACGGAGCCCGTTCGTCCCGTCGGTCGACGGATAGCCGCTCGCGATGCGGAAGAGCCAGGGGTAGGCACGCGTGAGCCAGCGCCGCTGCGCGGGAATTCCGGGCACCGCCCCCCCCGGCAACCAGCGCGAGCCCTGCACCAGATCCGCCCTCCCCGCGAACAACGGCTCGAGCAGGCGCGGCAGCTCTTCCGGCTCGTGCTGATCGTCGCCCGAGAGCACGACCGCGATCTCGAATCCCTCCCGCTTCGCGGCGAAGAGCCCGGTGCGGATTGCGGCTCCGACTCCGCGATTCCGCTCGTGGCTCAGCACGCGCTCCGCTCCGGCAGCGAGCGCCTCGGCGGCGGTGCCGTCGGCGGAGGCGTCGTCCACCACGAACACGCAAGCTGCGTGCTGGCGGGAGATCTTCCGCACCACGGCCCCGATCTTGCCAGCCTCGTTGTAGGCCGGCACGACGGCGGCCACGCGTGATGGATCCAGGGTCATCGGGAGCTCGGAGGAACGCGAGGGAACGGACAGGGGCGCGGCGCACCCTATCACAGCGCCGGGCGCGTGCCTCGAGGAGCGGGCGGCGGCCCGCGTGGAAGCGGCTCCTCCCGCGAGAGCGCCGCAGGGGTGCATCGGGCGTTCTTGCTTCGCCTTTCCGCTCCCGGCACAATCCCGTGCGGGCCGCACACCGGTCGCTGCCGAAATCGGCCGCGAATCGTGCTGGGCCTCATTTCGGCGGACTCATCGAGCGATGCTCCGATTCCTACGCATGGTGCTGGGTGCCGTGGCAGCCGTTCTGTTCGGTCTGCTCGCGCCGCTGGTCCTTCTCGAGATCGGGCTGAGGATCTTCGCGCCCCAGCCCCACGCCATCAACATCAGCGAGTGGCACCCCGTCTACGGCTGGCGCAATCGGCCTGGCGCGCACGGCTTCTTCCAGACGCGCGAGTACCGGATGGAGGTGCGCATCGACTCCCTCGGCCTCCGCTTCCGCGAGGTGACGCGAAGCAAGCCGGCCGGCACCTACCGCATCCTCGGGCTGGGGGACTCGTTCGCCTTCGGGCACGGCGTCGCCGCCGACTCCGGCTTCTACGCCGTGGCCGAGCGGGCGCTCGACGCGCGCTCGCGCGCCGCGGGCGGGCCGCGTGTCGAAATCGTCAACACCGGCGTCGGCAAGTGGGGCACGGCGCAGGAATACCTCTACCTGACGCGCGAGGGCTTCGGCTTCGAACCCGATGCGGTGGCGCTGGCGTTTTGCATCGACAACGACTTCGCGAACAACGAAGAGGAAAGCGTGGTCCGGCGGGTGGGCGACCGTCTCGAGCCCGTGCCCTCGCCCCGGCCTCCCGTGAGGCTCCTGCAGCGCGTCGCCGAGACGTTGCCCGGGTACTCGTTCTTCGCCGAGCACTCCGACGCGATCAATTTCATCCGCATCCGGGCTTCCGCGATGGAGGCGAAGCACTATGAACGGGTGGCCCCAGGAGCCGACGCGACCGCCTCCGGGTCCGGGCCGGCCGCGGATTCCACGATCACCACGCGCATCATGGACGCGATCCGCGATGTGACGCGCATGAAGCACGTGCCCTTGCTGGTGCTGTTCGTTCCGGGGCTGGCCCAGTGTCCGCCCCCCGGTTGGGTGCGTCCGCCCCACATGCCGTCCCTGGCGCGCGAGGCCGGCCGGGTCGACCGGTTGATCGCGCACCTCGATTCGCTCGGCGTCGCGACGGTCTATCCGCTCCCGGAGTTGCGAGAAGCCACCCGGACCGAGAAGCAGCACTTCCTGCTGGACCAGCACCTGACCGAGAGCGGCAATCGCGTCGTGGGAAACTCCCTGGCGGCAGCCCTCATCCGCGCCGGCTGCGTGCCGCCCGCGATCGCGTTGCATTGAGAGCGGCGACGTCGCCCGTGCGAAGTGCACGATTCCGAGAAGGACTCCCCAGGCCGGGCTCGCGCGCAGGAATTTGCGAAGGGTTCAACACGGGTCGCGTTCGATGTGAAAGAATCATGGTGTCGTGTCGACACCCCTCTCCCGGCTTCGAGCGTTCGCGGCAAACCTCACCGTCCTGCTGATCGGTATCGTCACCGCCGCCCTGCTCCTCGAAGTGGCATTGCGAGTCCACAATCCATTCCAGGCTCGGATCAAGGGCGATCGGATCGTGCTCACGGCCAACGCCCGGGGACACTACCGGTATGCCGCCACCCTCCCGGGGCTCGACCGCGAGATCACGATTTCGAGCAACGCCCTGGGGTTTCGCGGTCCGAACCCACCCGCGCGCTTCGCGGAGCACCTGACGTTGGTCGCGATCGGAGGCAGCACGACGCGTTGCGCCCTCCAGCCGGATGACAAGACCTGGACCGCGCACCTGGGGCGGCTGCTCGGCCGTTCGTTCCGCGACGTGTGGATCAACAACGCCGGCCTGGACGGTCACAGCACGTTTGGACACCGGGTGCTGCTCGAGGACTGCATCGTGCGGCTCCATCCGAAGGTGGCGCTGTTCCTCGTGGGAGTGAACGACGTCGTCGCCGGCGCCAACAACGAGCGCGACGCCGAGAATATCCGGGGACCGCTCCGGCTCGGGTCCCTGAAAGCGCCGCTCCGATCCCTCTGCGCCCACAGCGAAGCTGCTGCGATGATCCTCGACCTCTATCGCAGCGCCGTGGCCCAGTGGGGAGGGCTCGGATACCATCCGGTGGACCTGGCGGCCCTGGGGGAGTACCAGGCCACGCCGGAGCAGGAGCGTGCCCACCGCGAGGCGTTCGCGGGACCGGATCGGCTCGCCGATTACGCGGAGCGGCTCGAGCGCCTGATCGAAGATGCGCGGGCCGCCGCGATCGAGCCCGTGTTCGTGACCCAGCCGCTGCTCGTAGGCCGCGGAATGGACGACGTGACGGGCCGGAACCTGGCCACGATCGCGGTGGTTCGCCATGGAAACGGGAAGATGCTCTGGGGTGTGCTCGAAGCCTACAACGACGTCACGCGCCGGGTGTGCAGGGAGAACGGTGTCCTGCTCATCGATCTCGCGCGCGACATGCCGAAGAGCTCCCGCTACTTCGCCGACTTCATGCACTTCAACAACGACGGCACGGCCCTGGTCGCGGAATGGATCGATCGATCGCTCTGCCCCCACCTCGCCCGTCGTTATCCGACGTACGTCACCGACCCGTGTCCCGGGTCCGCGCTCCTTCACGATCGAGCCGGCGACGCGCGTCGGCCTCCCGACGGAGCGGAACCATAGCGCCCGACCGCGCGGTCGGGCGGCATTGCAGAGCGCACGATCGCGGGTCAATCCGCTGCTTGCCGGCGTTCGATGCAAGCTGGTAGGATGATTGCGGTTGACTCCAGTCGTCCGACCTCCGATCCCACCACGCATCTCCCCGTCCGAACACCCTGAATGCAGCACAATCTCAAGATCAGCGTCGTGATCCCGTGCTACAACGAGGAAGAGGGTGTGCGGAAGGTGATCGGCCGCATGCCACGCACGGTGGACGAAGTCGTCGTGGTGGACAACAACTGTACGGACGGCACGGCGCAGGTCGCGCGGTCCCTCGGGGCGCGCGTGGTCGCCGAGCGCACGCCGGGCTACGGCGCAGCCTATAAGGCGGGCCTCGCGGCGGCGACCGGGGACGTCATCGTGACCCTGGACGGCGACGGCACCTATCCACCGGAAGAGATCCCGCGACTGGTCGACGTGCTCGAGAAGCGCGGCTGGGACTTCCTCTCGGCGAGCCGCTTTCCGTTGAGCGACCCGAAGGCCATGGGACTCAGCAACCGGATCGGAAACTGGATCCTCAGTGCGGCTGCGGCCGTGCTGTTCTTCAAGCCCATCCGGGACAGCCAGTCCGGGATGTGGGTGTTCCGGCGAGCGGCGCTCGGGCGGCTCCGTCTGACCTCGGACGGAATGGCGTTCAGCGAGGAGATCAAGCTCGAGGCGCTGCTGCAGGGGTTGCGCTTTGGAGAGGAGCACATCCCTTACGGCGCGCGCGTCGGCGAGGTCAAGCTGCAGAAGTGGCGCGACGGCTGGCGCAACTTGACCTTCCTGGTGAGGAAGCGGTTCGGCTGGGTATGAACACTCTGTTCCCGAGCACAACCGCGCACCAAGCGCCGCGACACGACTGGCTCCGGATCCTCGTCGCCGCGATCGCGATCTCGGCGGCCGGCGTCTTGCTCGGCCTCCAGATCATGACCCCCGACCGGCGCGTGCTCGCCGTGATGGCAGCCGTCGTCGTGTTCGGCGTGGCCTGGCGGACCAGCACGGTGATGGGGATCGGCTTCCTGATCCTCGCTCTGCCCTTTCCGCGCGGCACGTCATTCGGCCCCACGAACCTGGCGTTCATCCTGATCCTGCTGGTCATCTGGCTGCTGCGCATGAGCCAGCGCTTGGCCCCCTTGCCGCAGCGTACGCCGGCGGACCTCCCGATCGCCGGTCTCCTGATCGCGTACATCGTCTCCTTCTACAACGTCAATCCCAGGCATTTGCGTATGGCGTTGTCGAATTTCAACTCCTTCATCGCCTGCTTGATGCTCTTCTAGCTGATCGTGAACAACGTGCGCACCACGCGCGACCTCAGGCGCATGCACGTCTTCCAGCTCGTGTCGTTGACGACCGCGCTGATGGTCGGCGTCTGGGAGCTCGTCAAT
>VBOS01000096.1 GCA_005893185.1 Candidatus Eiseniibacteriota bacterium | reverse complement strand
CCCTGGGAGAGACAGCAGGCGAGCTGACCTACAACAAGGGCGGCGCCGTGCTCACGATGTTCGAGGGCTGGGTCGGGCCCGAGAAGTTCCGCGCCGGCGTGCTCGACTACCTGAAGGCGCACGAGTGGGGAAATGCCGAAGGCCGCGACCTGTGGCTCGCGATCGGCAAGCAGTCCGGCGAGGACGTCGACCGGGCGATGGCGAGCTTCCTGGATCAGCCGGGCGTTCCGCTGGTCACGCTCGAGCCGGCGGGCGGCGGAAAGGTGAAGCTGTCGCAGGGACGCTTCCTCACGGTGGGCGAGGCCCCGGGGCAGACCCCGCTGTGGCGCATCCCCGTTTCCCTGCGTTACCCGGTAGGCGACAAGCTGCGCACGCTCCGCGTGTGGCTCACCCGTCCCGACACCGTCGCCGATCTCGGCGCGGCCGCGATGCCGGCCTGGGTCATGCCCAATGCCGGCGCCTCCGGCTACTACCGCTGGCGGGTGCCGGAGGGAATGCGCGACGCCTTGACCGGGGCCGCGCGCGGCTCGCTCACAGCGCGCGAGCGGATGGACGTGATCTTCAATCTCACGGCACAGCTTCGCGCGGGCGGCGAGCACGGCGATCGCCACCTGCAGATGATCGCGACGATGTCAGGTGATCCGGAGCCCGAGGTGCTGCGCGCCGACATGGAGGCGCTGGACGAGACGCGGATCGCGCTCACAACGCCCACGTCGTCGGCGGCGTTCGCCGCCTGGGTGCGCACAACTTTCGACCCGCCGCTGCGCCGGCTGGGGCTCGTGCCGCGACCGGGCGAGCGGCCCGGCGTATCGACCAGCCGCGCGCTCTTGCTGCGTGTGCTCGGCGATGCCGGCGGCAGCACTCAGGTGCTCGCGTACGCGGAGAGCCTGAGTCGCGGCTATCGGAACTCTCCGACCTCCGTGCCGCCTTCGCTGGTCGATGTCGGGATCGTTCTGGGCGCGCGCCGCGGCGATCGCGCGATGTTCGAGGACTATCGGCGGCGCTTCGAGACAGCCACGCTCCCCAGCGACCGCGGCCTCTACTTGGCCGGGATGGGCTCGTTCCGCGACACGTCCCTGCGCGCCTCCGCGCTCGACTACGCGCTCAAGGGCCCGCTGCGCCCGCAGGAGACGCTGGTCATCCCCGGAGCGATGCGAGAGGACGGCCTTTCGGTGGGCAGCGGTCGTGGGGGAGGCGGCATGTTCTCGGAAGAGATGATGAGGTGGACGCTCGCCCATTGGGACGAGCTGGTGTCGAAGATGCCGCCCAATTTCGCAGCTCGGAACTTGTCCCTGACGGGCGGGTGCGCGAAGGAACGCGAAGCCGAGCTGAAGGCGTTCTTCTCGGATCCCAAGCGGAATCGCCCGGGCATCCAGCCGACGCTGCGGCGGATGGCCGACGCGATGGACGAGTGCTCGAACCTGCACGACCGCGAGGCGGAGCGGGTCGAGCGCTGGCTCAAGTCGGTGGTGGCTGCGCCCTAGGGAACGGGGCCGACGCCGGCTCTGTTCGGCTCCAGGACCGGGGATCGAGGCGTTCCCCTGGGGGTTCGCGCGCAGCTCCCCGGTTCCAACCACCTGTCCCGACAACGGCTTGAGGCTCCTGGTCAATCCCGCCTCAACCCCCCGGCCGCAGACTCGATGGGTGAGAGAAGGAACTCCCCGCCCTGTCAGCGGCGTGGGTGGTCCCTGACCTCTGCCACATGTCCGCTCGTCTCATGGTCGTGGCGATGATCGTCGCGCCGGCGCTTGCCGCGCCCGGAGTTCAAGCTCAGCCGAGCCCTGCCAACTCGACGCTGCCGCCGGTCATCGCGTTGGTAGGGAAAACCGGAGACACACCGGATCCCGCCGGGTTCTTCCAGGTTATCGTCCGGGATGCCTTGAACGCGCCCATCGCGGGCGCCAAGGTCGTGATCGATTTTGGAGGGTGCGCGCAGATCACGATCGGCTCGCAGCAGACCTATCCCGGTGTCACCCTCGAGCAGTGCAGCCCCGGCACCGTGAGCGCGCTGACGGACGGCTCGGGGACGGCGCGCTTCGTGGTGATGGGGTGCGTCGGGAATCGCAACGCGGCCGAAGGGGCCCAGAACGGGTGCGGCGTGATCCGCGCCGAGGTCGGGACGGATCCACCCGTGCAGCTCGGCGTCGTGCGCGTGGCGGCGTTCGACGAGAACGGGATCAACGGGGTTCGGTTCGAAGACCAATCTCTGTGGCTCAACGATTGCAGTACTCCTCCCATCTGCCTCGATTATCACCAGCGTTCCGACTTCGACGGTGACGGCTTCCTCACGGTCAATGACCTTTCGGCCCTGACCGCGGTCATCTGCGCCCGCCGCTCCGCGCAGACCGCGCCGCGGTGCGACGGCGCGCCCGCCAACAATACGGCGCGCGCAGCGGACATCGTGGACCTCCGCCTGGCATGGGACGATTGCCGCGGCGGGGCCGGAAGCACGACGAAGAGCTTCGCCTGCAACACGAACTCGGGCACTCGCACGCTCGTCGCTTCGATCCGGGCTCCGGCGGGGGTCAACTCGCTCATCGGCTTCGATGCCGAGCTGGAGGTGGTGGGCAACCTCGGGGTTGCGCTGCCGCAGTGGTGGCGCTTCGAGTCTCCAACCGGCTGTCGGAGCGGGGCGCTCAGCTTTTCCGGCACCGGGTCTTTCGGGTGTGCAGACGTCGGAGAAGGTTCTTTGTGCCCGGGCGTCGACTACCCGGCACCCGGTGGACCGCCCAATGAAGAACGCATCCGTCTGACCGCTGCGACGTCGACCACGGCCCTCACTTCCGGGCAGGAATACGTGCTGATCGCAGTCGGGATCAACAGCAGCAAGACGACCGGCACCGGCGCTTGCGCCGATTGCAATCAACCCGTGGCAGTTGTGCTCCAGTCCGTGCGGCTCAGGCAGTCGGCGGATCCCGACCTCGCGATCAACATCCTTCCCGGCTCGACGGCGGCGGTGGCCTACTGGCAGGGTGTGCCGGCGGGATTCAGCATCACGGACGTCCCCGCCGGACCATCTCCCACGGACTGGCTCGCTCCGCCCGCGCCGGACCCGGCGGCGGGCCCGGTTACGATCCTCTTCGGTCTGGCGCGGGAGTCACGCGTCTCGCTCGTCGTCTACGATGTGGCGGGGCGCCGGGTGCGGGTGCTGAGAAGCGGCACTCTGCCCGCAGGAGAGCACGCGGAGACCTGGGACGGGCAGGGCGAGGGGGGAGAGCGGCTCCCCGGTGGGGTCTTCTTTCTGCGCCTCGCCACCGACCAGCGCGTGGTGACGCGCCCGATCGTCCGGATCCATTAGCGCGGCTCGGCCCACGCCGCCCCCGCCTCAGCGAAAGAACAAGTATGTGACGAAGATCGCCCCCAGCACTCCCGCCGCGTCGGCGGCCAGCCCGCACCCCAGCGCGTGGCGCGTGTTCTTGACGCCGATCGAGCCGAAGTAGACGGCGAGCACATAAAACGTCGTCTCGGTGCTGCCCTGGATCACGCACGCCAGACGCCCTGCGAACGAGTCCGCCGCGCGCGCCTCCGCCGGAGAGCGGCTTGATGAGCGCGGTCGGCATGGCGTCCACCCAGCGTGCGTCGAGCCCGATGGCGTTCACCGCTTGCCGGATCGCGCCCAGCGCAGCATCCAGCGCGCCGCTCGCGCGCAGCGCGCCTACCGCGACCAGGATCGCGACCAGATACGGCACGATGCCGATCGCAACGTGGAAGCCTTCCTTGGCGCCCTCGATGAAGGTCTCGTAGAGCGGGATCCTGCGCCGCGCGCCGGCTCCGAGAAACAGCACGATGACGCCGAGCAGGAGAGCGTTGGCGAGCAGGCCGGACTGGCGGCCGACCGCATCTGCG
>VBOS01000091.1:3361-9652 GCA_005893185.1 Candidatus Eiseniibacteriota bacterium | reverse complement strand
CGCTCCAGCCCGCGAGAGAGTCGCCGGCGCACCTCGCCGTAGCCCTTGACCACAGCGGCCAGGTCCGCCACCTCGCAGCCGAGCGCGTAATCGAGCGCCGCGGCCTCGAGCACCGCGCGCTCCCACCGCGCCATCAGGGCCGACTCGCGCTGGTAGCGCAGTGACGAGGGACGCAGGAAGCGGAGGCGTCCGAGCCCCCACACGCGGAGAAAGCCGAGCACCGAGGTCGTCCTCACATGCTGCGGGAGCGTCGGGCGCCCGCCGGGCCACCGCCGCTCGGCCCAGCGCGCGATGGGCGCGCCGATGGCGGCGGGGAGGATCCCGTAGATCTCGTCGAGGTCGGGCTTGAGGTAATCCGTCACGACGACGGTGGCACCGCCGCCCACGCCGTTCTCCCGCCGGATGCGCTCGAAACGGGCGCGCCGGGTCTTCAGATCCGCCACGCGGATCGCGTCCTCGTAGGCCATCCACACGGCCAGGCGGCGGGCGAAGATCTCGCTGAGCCGGGTCCCGGGATCCACGGCACGGACCCGCCGTACCCGACCCAGGAACAGCTCCGCGTACCTCGCGTCCTGGTAGTCGATCAGCCGCGCGATGGCTTCGCCCAGGGTCCGATGGAGATCCCGCGGGAACTCGGCCTCGACACGATCGGTCAGCGCGCGGAAGGCCGCCCCCGCCCGACCCAGCGCCGCCGCGCGCTCCGGCTTCAGCTCGGCCCAGGGCGGCGCCGCCGTCATCACCGCGGGAGCCTCCGACCCGCTCTCCACGATCTCCATGCCCGACGTGAGCCCGGCCAGATTGCGCTCGACGGCCACGCCGCCGTCGCGGATGGCCGCCTCGAAGTCCGCCACCGTCATGGGCAGGATCCGCGCCGCCGCCAGCGCGCCGAGGAGCACGGCGTTGACCTCGCTCTGCGCCCGTCGCGCCGTTCGGAGCGCGTCGAAGACGATGAGGCGGCGGGTGAGCTGTCGCGCGGTGTCCTCCAGCCGCTCGCGCGGGAACTCCCCGTTCCCGAGCGCCGTCTTCTCGCCGATGGCGAAGAGCCGGTGGGTGCTGGCGATGAGCGTCGTCCGCCCGGGCGAGGCATAGTCCATCTCGAGCGTCCGCCCCGCCTCGAGGAACTCCGAGGCGATGATCACGTCCACGTCCCCCGGCGTGGGATAGAGCGAGAAGACGGGCTCCGGCAAGCCGGCCGCCCTCCGCTCCGGGAACACCTCGACGTAGTACGTCGTGGCGCCGGTGCGCTGGGCCACGCCCGGAATGGAGGTGGACTGGGCCGGGTAGCCCGCATGCGCCGCCGCGCCCACGAGCCACTCGGTGAGCACACCGCCCCCCTGCCCGCCCAGCGCGGCGATGAGAATCGAGATCGGCCGCTTGACCTGAGACATCAGCCTTCGCGCATCACGCTCACCCCCTCACCCTGCCCTCTTCCCCTTCGGGGGAGAGGGCACCACAACTGGCCGGGGTGAGGGGGCGGTGCATCACCGTGAGCAATCCACGCTACGCGACCTGGAGCCAGCCGATCACGCGCCGGCGGAGCCCGGCGAGCGCTCGCTCCCAGGCGCGCGGGTGATGGATCACGCGCACCTCGTAGAAGGACGGACAGAGCACGGCCGCGTGCGCGACCTCGCCGCAGAGCCCGCAGCCCACGCAGGTCTGGTCCACGTGAGCGACCGGATCATCGCGGAGCGGGTCCGGGTTGTCCGTGAGCGTGAGCGACGGGCAGCCGTTCAGGCGCATGCACGACTTGTCGCCTGTGCAGACGTCGGGGTCCACGCCGAACCGGGGCGCCTCCACGCGCGCGCCGGCCTTCAGCCGGGCGGCGATCCGCGGCTTCACGCGGCGCTGGCGCTCGAGCTGGCACTCGGCGCGGGCGATGATCACCTTGAGCCCGCCCGCGGCGGTGGTCATCGCCTCCTTGACGGTCTTCAGCGTCTCGCCGACCTTGTAGGGGTTGACCACCTTCACCCAGGACACGCCCAGGCTCTTGATGGTCTCGGCGATGGACATCTTCACCGTGTCGCCGCGCGGGTTCTTGCCCGAGGACGGGTTGGCCTGCTGGCCCGTGGCCGAGGTGTAGAAGTTCTCGAGGATCACCAGCACCGAGTCCTGCTTGTTGAAGACGGCGTTGGCGACGCCGGCCGTGAGCCCGGAGTGCCAGAAGCCGCCGTCGCCCAGGATGGAGACGACGCGCTTGCCGAACACCGGCGCCACGGCGCCGGCCGAGGCCAGCCCCATCCCGTAGCCCAGAATGGTGTTGCCCATGTTGAAGGGCGGCAGCGTGGCGAAGGCGTGGCACCCGATGTCCGCGGCCACGTGCGTCTCCCCGAGCTCCCGCTGGGCGATCTTCAGCGCGCTGAACACCGGGCGCTCGGGACAGCCGGTGCAGAAGGCCGGCGGGCGCTTGGGCAGGGCCGCCCTGAGGAGGTCCCGTCCGCGCCCTACGTGGCCGGCCAGCGCGGCACGCCGCCGCTCGGCGTCTCCACCGAGGAAGCGCGCCAGCGCGGCCAGCACGATCTCCGGCACGTACTCGCCGGCAGCCGCCACCATGTTCTTGCCGTGAATCTTCACGCCGAGGCCGTGGTCGTAGGCGAGGGCCTTCAGCTCCTGCTCGATGAAGTTGGGCATGCCCTCCTCGACGACGAGCACGCGCTCCTTGCCCTCGAGGAAGCCGAGGAGCTGGTCGGGCACGAGCGGGTGGATGACGTTGAGGACCAGCAGCGGGAGACGGCTGCGGCCGTACACGTCGGCCTGACCCAGCAGCTCGAGCGCTCTCAGCACGGTCGGCGTGAGTCCGCCCTGGAGGATGACGCCGAGGCGCGTGTCGTCGCCCGGGTGGACCTCGTTGAGCCCGCGCTCCACGACGAAGCGGCGGGCGTTCGGGAGCCGCCGCTCGAACTTCTGCGCCTCCTGCAGATACGTCGACGGCGGGTGGCTCAGGCGGCCGTAGTCGAACGAGGGCCGGGTCAGGCGGTCGAGCATGCTGATCCGGGGGCGCACGTTGTCCCGGCAGACCATGGCCCCGCGCAGATGGGCCGCGCGGATCCGGAGGCTGATCACGGCCGGGAGGCTGGAGGCCTCCGACATGCCGAACCCCTCCTCGACCATGCGCGCCAGGTTCTGGAGACTCGGCTTCGGGTCGATCAGGCAGAGGGACGACTTGAGCGCGAAGGCGTGGGTGCGCTCCTGGATCAGGCTGGCGCCGGCGCCGTAGTCCTCGCCGACCACGATCAGCGCGCCGCCGATGACGCCCGCGGACGCGAGATTGGAGAGCGCGTCCGCCGCCACGTTCGTCCCGACGATGGACTTCCAGGTGACGGCGCCGCGCATCGGGTAGTTGATGGACGCGCCGAGGAGGGCGGCCGCCGCCGCCTCGTTGGCGGAGGCGTCCAGATAGACGCCCATGGGCTCGAGGAGCGGCTCGTTGGCGTCGGCCAGCACGTCGAGCAGGTGGGAGACGGGCGCTCCCGGATAGCCGCCGACGTAGGACACGCCCGACTGGAGCAGGGCCTTGGTGATGGCCAGGATGCCCTCTCCGCGGAGGGTCTGCCCCTCCCCCAGGGCCAGCTGCTTGACTTCCGCGGCGAAGGACCGTTCCATAGAGGCCTCTTTTACCACTATCACATATCACAGCGAAGGGGCGAGGCCCGTGGCGCAATTCAGGACCAGCGACGGCGTGAGGATCTGAGGGAAACGGCCATGAGCAAGGCGTTTACCAGGGAGTCGGACGCCGACCCTGAAGACAACGTCCTCGCTGGGCGAGAGCTGCCTCTCCCGCCTGGCTCGAAGAACTACATGACGCCAGCCGGCGTGCGACAGTTGCTGGGCAGGCTCGCACGGCTCGGCGAGATGCGCGCCGAGGCCACGCACATAGCCGGCGCCGCCGAGCGGCGACGCAAACTCGACGAGATCGACCGGGAGATTCGCTTGCTCAGCGATCGCCTCAAGATTGCTGAGGTGGTTGACCCGGCGGCGCAGAGCGGCGACCATGTGCGCTTCGGGGCGACAGTGACGGTGTCCGAGAATGAGACCCAGCACCGCTACTGCATCGTCGGCGTCGACGAAGCGGAGCCGGCACGCGGGAAGGTGAGTTGGCTCTCGCCGATCGCCAAGGCGCTCCTGAACGCGCGCGTGGGAGACGTTGTGACCCTCCACTCCCCTCGGGGCGACCGAGAGCTGGAAGTGGTGCGGATCACCTACGAACCAGGCTGACCGGTCACCAAAGGCCCCTCGCCCTCGGATGCCGGCGCTCGGCGACGTTGGCCGGGTCGCTGTCCAAGTCCCATTCCGGCCCGGGCAGAACGCTCGACCGTGGCCATCGCGGCCTTCGACGGCGCCTTCTCCCCGCCGCGTTCCGCCGGCCCGGCGCCGGCCTTCCTTAAACCAGCGCTACGTCAACCAAGCTATCCGAATATGTTCCGGCCTGGCCCAAGTTGCAGTGCCTGTCTGCGCTGCATGCATTGACGGTGTTCCCGGTGCGGCTTAGGCTGCTCCAGAATCCTAGGTTAGCCATGACGAGCCCCGGCATAACGTCCTCGGTCAATTCCGCCTTACCCTCAAAACTGCCGCGATCGTTCCATACCCGCACGTATTCCCCTGATTCGATTTTCCGCTTTTTGGCGTCTTGGGGGTTGATCAACACGAATTGTTCGCCTTGCCGTTTCTGCTGAACCGCCTCGTTCGCATATTGCGAGTTCAGAAAGCCGTGGGGCTTGGGCGAAATCAAGTTGAGCGGGTAGCGTTTAGCGAGTTGCGGATTTGAATGCGGTGTCTCGTACGATGCAATATAATCCGGCACCGGATCGAGCGGCTCGCCCGGTTGCATGCCCTCGTACATCGAGCGCCAGACAGGTACGACAAAGTTTCCGCCTTCGGCGGCGCTGGCCTTGAACTCGCATTTCCCCGATGGTGTTTTGAAGTTGCCTTCCGCGTGCGGCGCCCGCTTGTCAGGCGTCCCTACATTGAGCCGCATCCATCCTTTCTCTTTGAGCAACTCCAACGTGATGCCCTTCAAAGCAGGCGAATCCCAGTCGTAGAATTCCCTCAGCATCTCATCATCGGTCATGTCCCAGTACGCGTCGTTGAAGCCCATCGTCTTTGCGAGCCGGCGGAACATTTCAACGTTAGGCACGCATTCCCCGGGCGCGGGGATGGCCGGCTGGTTGACCATCATGTAAAGATGGCCCCACGTCACCTGGAGGTCATATTGTTCAGCCTGCAAGGTTGCCGGAAGGAGGATATCGGCATAGCGCGCGGTGTCCGTGATGAACAGTTCGCTCACCACCGTGAACAGATCCTCGCGCTGGAGGCCCTGCACAACCTTGTTCTGGGCCGGAGCCTGGGACACCGGGTTAGAGTTGTGAACGAACAGCGACATGACCGGAGGATCGAGCTTCAGCTCGCCGGTGAGCGCAGCCCCGAGCTCGAGCTCGTTGATGACACGCGTGCCCGGTTTGATCCAGTCGGGTCGGCAAATTTTATCGAACTTGAACGGGAAATCCCAGATCGGCATCTCGACGGCGCCGCCCCCGACGTGGCGCCAGGCGCCGACGAGTGCTGGCAAACAGGTGATAGCGCGGATCGCGTCCCCGCCGCCACGGCTACGCTCGAGGGCCACGCCTTCACGGATGGCCGAAGGCTGGGTCGTGGCATATTCGCGTGCCAGCTTCCGAACATCGCTTACCGGTACGCCGGTGATTTCAGCGACCTTTTCCGGGGAATATTGGGCGGCGCGCGCCTTCAATTCCTCATAGCCGAGCGTGTATCTCTTCACATAATCGTGATCCACAAGATCTTCCCCGATGATCACGTTCATCATGCCCAGCGCCAGTGCGGCATCTGTCCCAGGTTTTATCGGGATGTGCCAGTCAGCTTGTTTAGCTGTGCGGGTGCGCACCGGGTCGATCACCACGATCTTGGCGCCTTTCTTTTTCGCCTCAAGGATGAATGGCCAGGCGTGCAGGTTGGTGTTTATCATGTTCATCGCCCATACGATGATGTACTTCGCGTAGGCGAGGCTTTCCACATCGAGCCCGCCGGTGGCGCCTACGGTCATTATCCAAGCGGTGGAGGAACCCGACTCGCAGTAGGTCTTTTCCGCAATGCTGGCGCCAAGCCGGTTAAAGAATGCATCGCCGCTGGTCAGTCCGTTCAGTGTGCCTTGATTCCCCAAGTAAACGTGAGGCATGATGGCCTGGGCGCCGTATTTGGCTATGATTTCTGTCCAGCGCTTCTTGATCTCAGCGAGCGCCTCGTTATAAGAGATGCGTTGGAACTGCCCACTGCCTTTCG
>VBOS01000091.1:0-3356 GCA_005893185.1 Candidatus Eiseniibacteriota bacterium | reverse complement strand
CTTGAGCTTCACGCAAAGCCCACCGCGCGTCATCGGGTGATCCGGGTCGCCGGTCACCTCCACCAGTTTGCCGTCCTCCACATGGTAAAGAAAGGCGCAGGTGTCGGGACAGTCTTGAGGACAAGCGCCTTTGACGATACGGGTTTCACTCACGTGCGTAGACATGGTCTTGCTCCTTTTCTATGTTCTTCCGGACCTTCGCGTGCCGTACGGCAGGGAGCAGCTCAGGAGGAGTCATCCGCGCCTCGCTCAAACCCCGGAGGACCTGCCTTGATAGATAGATCCTCGACCCAAGACCTGTCAAGAAGAACTTTCGGTACGCTTTTGTTTTCCTGCTCCGCCGGCCTCCCCCTCACGCATCCCGGCGTCGGCGCCCTCACCGCCCTGACCACCGTTCTGGTCCTCGGGCTCGCCAGGCGCTTCCCGAGCGGTAAGCACGCCGTCAGCTGCGTCGGCTCGCCCCGACCCTGTATGCCTTCGCCGACACCTGCGCGGCCACACCGAGCGCAGCGTGCAGGGGCCGCCCTCGGGCTTGCCGTGGGCGTATTCGCCACAGCCCAAGAGAAACGCGTTGCGGTTTACCTGGCCACGGAAGCGCGCGAGCTTGCCGTCGCGGTGCAGAATCTTCCTGCGCACGCGCCCCAGCTCGTCCTCGTAGCAACTCGAGATGGGGTTCGGCTCGAAACAGCTGAGGAGGGCGCTGTCGGTAATTTCCAGAGCTAGGCGGCCGAGGGCTTCCTTGATTTGAAGGGTCGCGAGCCGGCCGCTACGATCTCACTTCCCGCCCCAGGTACTCCACGGCAGCCTGAACGCCGCCCCGCCCGTGCGGGATGCCGAGCGCGCCGAGCCCCATCTCGATGGCGCCGAGGGCGCCGATCACCATCGGCGCATTGACGTGGCCCATGTGGGCGATGCGAAAGGCCCGCCCGGACAGGTCGCCGATGCCCAGCCCCAGGACCACCCCGCACTGCGTGCGGCAGTAGTCGAGCAGGGGACGGGGATCGCGGCCCTGCACCAGCACGCAGGTGACCGAGTTGGCGCGCTCGGCGGGATGAGCGATGTTGAAGGCGAGGACCTGTCCTTCCGCCCACCGGGTCACGGCGTGGCGGGTGGCCTCCGCGAGCAAGGCGTGACGCCGGGCCGCAGCCTCGAGCCCCTCCGCGAGGAGGAGGTCGAGCGCCTTGCGCAACCCGAAGAGCAGGTGCTCGGGCGGCGTGCCCCCGTACGGCCTTCTGGTGGGCCGCGTGTGCCCGCTGGTTGGCGGCGACGAAGGCCAACCCGGGCGGGGTCATCAGCCCCTTCTGGGAGCCCGCCATGGCCACGTCGATTCCCCAGGCATCCATCTCGAACGGCATGCACCCCAGCGACGCCACGCAGTCCACCATCAGGAGGGCCGGGTGCCCGACCCGGTCGATCGCCTGACGGATGGCGGGGAGGTCGTTGACCACGCCCGAGGCGGTATCGATCTGCACGACCAGGATGGCCTTGATCTCGCGCCCCGCGTCGGCGCCGAGGCGCTGGGCGACCGCCGCCGGATCGACCGCCCGCCCCCGGTCCCCCTTCAGCACCTCGACCTTGACGCCCATCATCTTCGCCATGTCGCCCCAGCCGAGCGCGAACAAGCCGCTTTCCAGCACCAGCACCGTGTCTCCGCGCGAGAGGACGTTGCTCAGCGCCGCCTCCCAGCCGCCGTGGCCGTTGGCGGCGTAGATGTATGTCCGGCCCGCCGCCCGGAAGACCCGCGGCAGGTCCTCGAGCAGGGTGCGCGTCACCTCGACCATGTCGCCCGAGTAGATGTCGATCGCCGGCCGGTGCATGGCGGCCAGCACCGCGTCCGGGATGTTGGTCGGACCGGGAATGCAGAGGAACTCTCGTCCGTTGGCGACTGTCATGCCCGTTCTTCTCCCTGGAGAGAATCTCGCGTCGAGCACGAGCATCGCGCGAGCGACGGGCCTGCGTCAAGAGGATCGGGACCGGCCTCGGCGGCCTCCGTGGCAAACCCCCCGCGACCAAGCCCAGGGCGATTTGGCCGCGCCGCTTCACCTCGGGCCGACCGGGCATGTCAGATCAGGGCCCTGGTGTCCTTCTTCAACGGGGGCTGCGTGAGCATGTAGCGAAACTCCGCGCTGCGGCCGACGCTCGCCCCGCCGACGGCGATGATGGCCTGGAGCTCGAACGCGGAACGCCCCGGCCCGAGAGCCTTCTCGGTGATGCCCTCCCTCTTCAGCTCGACGATGCCGAGGGTTTTCATCCGCGAGACGAAGGGGAGTTGCACAGCCCGACCGTACGCACGCGCGCGGATGAGGTCGTGGAGGAGGAAGGAGACGGACCGTGGCGATGCATCCGGGCTCCCGAGGGTCAGGGCGCGAGCCGGTAGACTCGGCGCTCGATCTCCGTGACCCGTCCGTTCGTGATCTCGATCTCCACCTCGTGCGCCCGGCCGTTGTTCTGCGCCCGGTAGACTATGGTGCGACGGCCCGGCGTCGACAACCGCTCACGGTCCTCGTCGGGCGGGCCCCACCGCGCGACGATGTCTTCGTAGGTGGCCGCTCCGAGCAGCGTCGCTGCCTGGGCGTCGCCCGTCAGCCATTCCGCGCGCAGGCGCCCCGCGGCTGCCCGCGCGCGCCGGCGCGCTCGCACGACACCGAACATCTCGCGGCCGAACATGACGGCGCCGGCGATGTTGGTGAGAAGAAGGAGCGCGATCGACACGACGATCGGCCGCCAGGCGATCCGACCGGTGAAGTAGCTGAACTGCACCTTCATGTTCTGCGGCGCGATGCCGTCCACGGGGGCGAGGACGAGGGCCACCACCTCGCTGCCCGCCCGGATCCGGCTCGGGCGACGGGTGGCGGCGGCCGGTTCCACGTCATCGATCAGGAGATGATCCGAGTCGGCGAAGGTCGCCATGACCTGCGAGAACTCACGGGCGAGGTGCACCACCCGGTCGCGGTGGTCGAAGTAGATCGCGTACAGCGGCATGACGGGAGGGCCGAGGTCTCCGAACCCGACCGTCAGGATCCATCGCCGTCCCCAGAACGTCTCGGCCACCCAGCTCGCGCGCTTCGGCGTCACGAGGCCCCGGAGCGGCATGACGAGCGTGGTCACGGTGAGCGGGTCAGTCAGCTTCGGCGTCCACGGGATCTTGATGTAGGTGACGGGGCTGACCTGACTGGCCAGGGGCCCGCGGCGCGTCACCGTCACGTATGACGCGACCTCCGGCAGCGCCTCGCCCAGCTGCCCGGTGCCCACCAGCGAGCGATCGCGGCTCCGCAGGGTGAGCCGCCCGCTGCTCAGCACGACGAGGTTGTCGTGGAGGTCGCGCGCGAGCGCCGGATCGGCCGGCCCCGCCACGG
>VBOS01000507.1 GCA_005893185.1 Candidatus Eiseniibacteriota bacterium | reverse complement strand
CGTCGCCGACGCGATCAACAAGCTGCTGTCGAACCTCTCGATCAAGTGCACCAAGTCCGAGGGCGTGCGCGACTACTACGAGGTCGGCGTCATCAGCTACGGGAAGCAGGACCAGCCCGCCCTCGTCGGCGAGCTGGCCGGCCAGGCGCTGGCGACGATCAGCAACGTCGCGAACCACCCGGCGCGCGTCGAGGAACGCTCCAAGAAGGAGGACGACGGCGCGGGCAGCATCAGCGAGGTCAAGGTGAAGTTCCCGGTGTGGTTCGACGCCAAGGCGGCGGGCGCCACGCCGATGTGCAAGGCCTTCAAGCTGGCGCAGGACACGCTCACGCCCTGGGTGGCCGAGCACAAGTACAGCTTCCCTCCGATCATCATCAACATCACGGACGGCGAGTCGACCGACGGCGATCCCTCGGCGGACGCGGCAGCTGTGCGCGCGCTCGAGACGCAGGACGGCAACGCGCTCCTGTTCAACTGCCACATCTCAAGCGCCCAGGGCACGAGCGTGCTGTTCGCCGACGCCGAGGAAGGGCTGCCCGACCAGTTCGCGAAGCTGCTCTTCAACATGTCGAGCGTCCTGCCGGAAGGGATCCGCGACGGCGCGCAGCGCGAGGGCTTTCCGGTGTCGGGGGGCTCACGCGGGTTCGCGTTCAATGCGGACCTCGTGGAGCTGATCCGCTTCCTCGACATCGGCACGCGGCCCAGCAACCTGCGCTGACGCGATGCTCGCCTCGGCGACCGCGTGGTGGGCGCCGAAGGCCGGCAACGCCGCGCACGAATACGAAGATGCCTTCGCGCTAGAAGCCGCCGCGCTCCGCTTCGCGGTCGCGGACGGCGCAAGCGAGACGTCGTTCGCCCGGCAGTGGGCGGAGCTGCTCGTGGACCGGTTCGTCCACGAGCCGCCCGCCGCGGCCAGCCTGCGCGAGTGGGTCGCGCCCATGCAGGCCACATGGGCCGGCGCCAACCAGCCCAAGGCCGTCGCCTGGTACGCCGAGGAGAAGGCGCGAGAGGGCGCCTTCTCGTCGCTGCTCGGGGTCGCGATCGACCACGGCCGCTGGCGCGCGATGGCGATCGGCGACAGCTGCCTGTTCCTCGTGCGCGCGGGCAAAATCGAGCGCGCCTTTCCCCTCGCGCGGTCCGAGCAGTTCAGCAACCGTCCTCTGCTGCTCTCCAGCGTGGCGCGCGGCAACCAGAAGGTGTGGGACGACGTGCGCAACGACGAGGGCGAGTTGTAGGGCAAGGACCAGCTCCTGCTCATGACCGACGCGCTCGCCCAGTGGTTCCTGGTCGAGGTGGAGATGAGGCGGCGCCCGTGGGCGGCTCTCGCGCGCACCACGAGCCAGGACTCGTTCGCGGCGTTCGTGGACCTCCTGCGCGCGAGCGGAGCGCTGCGCAACGACGACACCACCCTGGTGCGGATCGAGGTCGCTGCGTGAGCTGGCCGACGATGTCGGACTATCAGGAGGCGGTCCAGAACCCCGCCAACTGCTTCTCCGACCCCGATCTCAAGAAGGGAACGCCGACGCTCAACGCGCTCGGCCTGCCCCAGCCGGTCACGGGCGGCTTCTGCAGCGTCTACCAGATCACGAGCAGCAAGACGCGCTGGGCCGTGCGATGCTTTCTCCACAACATCAAGGACATCAGGGATCGCTATCATCAGATCAGCAAGTACCTGAAGTCGCAGCGACTGAAGCAGATGGTGGGTTTCGGCTACGTACCCGAGGGAATCCGCGTGCGCGGCGCGTGGTATCCCGTCCTGCGGATGGAGTGGGTGGATGGCCACAATCTCGACCGCTGGGTCGAGAACCACCTCAAGGATCCAAGGGCGCTGCGCAAGCTCGCCGAGCGCTGGGAAGAGCTGATGGACCAGCTCGAGAAGGCCAAGATCGGCCACTGCGATCTCCAGCACGGGAACGTGCTGGTGGACGGCTCCGGCAGTCTCAAGCTGATCGACTACGACGGCATGTACGTGCCGCCGCTGCGCGGCCGCGGCAGCCACGAGAAGGGACACCCCGCCTACCAGCACCCCGAGCGCGAAGGGAAGGACTTCGACGAAGCGGTGGACCGCTTCTCCGCGCTCGTGATCCAGGCCTCGCTGCTCGCGCTCGCGGAGAAGCCGGAGCTGTGGAAGAAGTACAACGAAGAGGACAACCTCATCTTCAAGCGCACGGATTTCCAGAGCCCCGACTCCGCGCCGGTTTTCAAGGACTTGGACAAGATGGGCGGGAGCGTCGCCGCGCTCTCGAATGCGCTGCGGGAGGCGTGCAAGGGGCGCGTGGGGAAGTCTCCGCGGCTACGCGACCTGAAGAACGGGAAGGCGGGCGCGCCGGCCCCGATTCCGCTGCCCGTTCCTCCCCCGCAGCCCGCTCGGCCGGCGAGCGCGCCGAGCTCGAAGGCCGTGCCGCAGCCGATCGCAGCCGGCGCGGCCGCGGCCTCTCGGCCCGCAGCTGCGCCTCCGGCCGCCAAGGTGATTCCGTTCCCGGCCGCAGCCTCGGGAGGGAAGTCGAAGCAGAAGTCGCGGCGCGCGAAGAGCCAGCGCGCGAAGAGCCAGCGAGCGAAGAGCCAGCGGGCGAAGAGCCAGCCCGCGAAGAGCCAGCCCGCGAAGAGCCAGCCTGCGAAGAGCCCGCCTGCGAAGAGCCCGCCTGCGAAGAGCCCGCCCGCGAGGATTCCGCCGACCGGGACCCAGCCAGCGTGGATGGGCCAGACGCCCGCGCCGGCTCGCGCCAAGTCGCGGGCCGCCACCTCCAGAGCGGCTGGGACCGCGGCGGCGGTGGCGCCCGCGGCACCGCCCGCCCCGAAGGCGAAGACGAGGCCGGCGCTCGCGGTCGTCCCTGCCCCACAGCAGAGGGCGGGCTGGACGGTCGAGTGGACGCGGCCCGGATTCGCGACGGAGAAGCAGAACTGGAAGCTCCCGGTCTACGGCAAGCGCGACGCCCCGAGCATCTTCCTCGGCATCCGGGTCGGCACCCACAGCGAGAAGTTCGTCGAGCGCCACGACGAGAAGATCGAAGAGCGCAAGTTCCACGTCGACGGACATCGATCGGTCGTCACGGCGCTTGCGTTCTCGCCCGACGCGCGGCTGCTCGCCAGCGGCTCGCGCGACCGGACGGTGCGGGTGTGGAACACGCAGAGCGGGCGCGAGGAGGCGGCGCACCTCGAGGCGCGGGCGGGCGTGGTGGCGCTGGCGTTCGTTGCGGATCGGACCGTGATCGCGGCGGTGCTCGACGACCGGCGGATCGTGCTCTGGAACTTCGGGCTGCATCGGCAGGTGGTGCACATCGAGTCGCCCGACAAGTCGTACCTCAACACGGTCGCCGCCTCGAAGGACGGCAAGCTGGTCGCTGCGGGCGGAAAGGGCCGCAGCATCTTCATGTGGCAGACGGACGGCGGGGCGCCCGCCGGCGAGTTCCGCAGGACGATGGGCAGCGTCGAGGGCCTGGCGTTCACGGCCGACGCAGGCGGCATCGTGTGCGGAACGCACAAGGGCCGGCTCGAGCTCTACGAGCGCGGCCACGATCAGGCGCGCTGGAGCGTACGCACCGGTCTCGGGCGCATCGTGGCGCTCGCCGTGCCGCCGCGGACGACCGGCGCCGTGACCGGAGGCGCGGGCGGGATGGTCGCGTACTGGGACTTGAAGGACGGAACCGAGAAACAGCGCGTGCGCCCGATGCGCGGCCGGCTGACGTCCCTCGCGGTCACGCCCGACGCAGCTTTGTTGCTGGTCGGGCTCACATCGGGCAATGCATGCCTGTTCGAGAAGGCCAACGACCGCGAAGTGGCGGTGCTCGACGGGCATCCGGGCGCGGTCACAGCGGTCGCCCTGTCGAGCACCGGCAAGACTGCTTCGACCGGCGCGCGCGACGGGTCGGTGCGGTACTGGGCCGCGCCGTGATGCTTCGACCCCCGCCGCGCGCGAATGCGAGCTGTTCTCAGCGCAGGAGCAGGACCTTCTCGACCCGCCGCCTGCCGGCCGCCTCCAGCTTGACGTAGTAGAGCCCCGCCGGCAGGTCACGGCCGTCGAGTACAGCGGTGCCTCGTCCCGCCTCGCGCACCCCGTCGACCAGCATTCGCACCCGTTGCCCGCTCACCGTGAAGACGGAGAGGGTCACGTGGCCGTCGTCGTCCACGGTCATGCGAATGAAGCCGAGCTGGTCGAGGTGGCCATCGATCGTGCCGTCCGTGCTCTCGCCCAGCGTCGGGTCCACGTGGCCGTAGTGGAACTGCACGCCCGACGTGGGATCGAACGTGTCCATCTCCA
>VBOS01000095.1 GCA_005893185.1 Candidatus Eiseniibacteriota bacterium | reverse complement strand
CTCGACCGTATCCACGAAATGGACCTCGGTGAGAACGTCCCAGCTGGCGCCGGGATGGAGCGGGTACGCGAGCAACCGGCTTTCCGAGCCGTCCGAGGCGCCTCCATCGGGGATGCGGGCTGCAGCGGCTCCCATGCGCTCGAGCGCTGTCAGGGCTCGCTCGCAGATGGCGCGGCGCGCCGGGTCCAGACGGCCCGATTCGACCGATCGACGGATACGAGCGAGCGGTAGAGATCGGAAGTCGGAGGGGGCGAAGTTCGAGTAGCCTGCGACGTACAGGCCAGTCGGGTCCTGCCGAAACAGCACGTCATACGATTGGATGACTCCAGGGACTTCGGGGATGACGATGGTTTCGCGCAGGACCGTATACGGGCGGTCGCCGACGACGGTGGTTCCCGTCGCCTCCACCGTTCGGATCTGGTGGACGGATCCGGCGCCGATCGTGTCTCCGTGCGTGTGTCGTTCTCCTCGTAGGCCCAGCGGTTGCCGATCTCGAGCGGGAAGAAGTCGCGACCCTCGGCCGGCTGAGTCGCCGGCGCGCGCATCAACGGCGTCGCCCGATCGCGAACCGGTGCCGTAGACGGCGAGTGCTCCCCGGCGCAGCTCGGGAGCGCGAATGCCGTGAGAACGAGAATGATCCCCTGCTTGCATGAGCGCATGACGACCTCCTGGAGCTTCGGCCCGGGGGATCGTACACCGATGGCGCCCGCCAGGTTTCAACAGGCAGGGCTCACCACTCGAGAGCTAGACGGGCGCGAACTGCGCCTCGACGGGCTCCGCTCAGCAGTACCAGGGCTCGGTCAGGAACGGCACCGGGGGGCGCTTCGGATCGCGCGCCACGTGGGGGAATCCGGCATGCCGAGCTTCACCGTCGGCGGTCGCGCCCGCAGCGCGGCCTCCGCGAGTGCCGGGCACCCTCCCCCCCGCGGCGCGCCCCGCGATCTGCCACGCGCGCTCGAAGATCTCGACCCGGCTGCTGTCACCGGCCGTCGCCTCGCGCACCATCGCCTCGATCTCACGATGGAGCGCATCGACGCGCCGGTCCGGGTGCACCCACGGGTGACAGAGCGCAGCTTCATCGAACGGCCCGACCAGCGATCGCACATCGGGCAGCTCCAGCAACCGCGAGCCGGCCGGGATGAGCAGCCGGATCGCGAGCTGGACTGGCGCCAGGTTCTCGATCAGATCGAGCCAGCTAATCTCCTTCAGCAAATCGAGATAACCCTGCACGCTCATCCAGGGAGTGAAGGCGACGAACGTGGGGTGGAGCGCGAGCCCCACCTCGCGAAAGCGGCGCGCGACCTCGATGAAGTCTGCGCGCGTGTGACCCTTTTCGAGCAGGCGCAGCACGCGGTCCTCCACCGACTCGACCGCGCTCGTCACGAACAGGCAGCCGGTCTCGCGCAGCGTCGCCAGGTGCTCGGCATGTTGGAGAAGATGCTCGATCTTGATCGTGACGTCGTAGGTCACGTCGGGGAACTCCCGGTGCAGCTCGCGCACGATCGGGATCGCGTGGCCGATGCCGTTCCAGAAGTCGGGATCGCCGAACGTGACGTGCCGGGCGCCGGCTTCGATCTGCTGGCAGATGTCGGCGAGCACGACCGCGCGCGGGACCACGCGGAAGCGCCCCCGATAGACCGGCACGATCGGGCAGTGCCGGCACATGTGCTTGCAGCCGCGGCTCGCCTCGGTATGGCCCACGGTCATCCGCCGCCCGTCGCCGAGGTCCACGCGCGCGTAGCGCGACAGTTCCGGCAGCCCGCTGCGGTCGGGCGTGACGAACGGCAGGCGTTCGAGGGAGATCGTGTCGGCGGACGGGGCCTCGCCCGTGACCCAGTCGCCGAGCGCGCGCTCGAACTCGCCACCCACGACGAGGTCGGCGCCCAGACGGCGCAGATAGGCTTCGTTCATCGCAGCGTAGAGCCCGAAGAAGCCGAGCCGCGCGCGCGGATTGAGCGCGCGCACGCGCCCGACCTCGCGCGCGGCGAGCCGCGTTGCTGTGTGCATCGGGAGGTGGAACGCGACGAAATCGGCGCCGCGAAGCGCCTCCTCGTTCAGCGGCTCGACCGCGAGATCGTTGCATGCGACCAGCGCCCCCGCGCGGCGCAGCCAGGCCGCGGGCGATGCGAGCCCGAACGGCTGGCGGCCGAGATCGTAGGTGGAGAGAAGAACGACGCGCGGGGCCGAGTCGTTCGTGCCGACCGGCCCGCCGGCGGGCGCCTTCATGCGTAGGGCGATTGGCCGCCCTTCGAGGGCTGGTAGTAGGGGTTCTTCCCGCCCGCGTGGTCCGTCGTGTCCACGATCTCGCGGATCGCGGGCACCGCCTCGCGGATGCGCACCTCGATCCCCTGCTTCAGCGTGACGTCCACCATGCCGCAGCCCTGGCAGCCGCCGCCGAGCTGGATGTAGGCGACGCTGTCCTTCACCTCGAGCAGCGCGACGTGGCCCCCGTGCGATGCCACGGCGGGATTGATGTCGTCGTCGAGCACCTTCTGCACCGCCTGGGCGGTGGGATCGCTCCACAGCGGATTCGGGTTGTCGATCTTGAAACCGCTGCCGTAAGCCGAGTCGACGTAGTCGATGCTCGCGCCCCGCAGACTCTCGACGCTGGCCGCTTCGAGCACGACGCTGAAGCCGCCGGCTTCGAACATGGGATCGGCGGGTGCGCGCTCGCTCTCGGGGGCGAACGCAAGCCGGTACTGGAAGCCGCCGGCGCCGCGCCCGGCGACCGCCATGCGCAACACCAGGCCCTCGCGGCCCTCGCTCTTCATCAACTCGAGAATCTTCCCGCGCGCGGCCGGGGAGATCGTGACCAGTGCCTCGCTCATTCCAGCGCTCCTTCCGTTGCCCTTCCAGCCGCCGCGACCGGCGGCGGTGAAGCGATCTCGAACGTCAGCCGGCGGTGGGCATCGCGCAGCGCGCTCTCGACGCGCTCCGGGCTCTCGGCACGCGCGAAGAGAAAGCCCAGGTAGCGATTCCCCTCCGGAAGCGGAACCACCTCCTGCCCCACCGGAATCGTGACGCGCAGGTCCTCGATCCCCGGCACGCCTCGCGCCTCTTGGATGCCGCCGACCGCCCGCAGGATGCCGGCTCGCGGGATCGGGATCATCATCACGCCCGCTGCGCTTGGTTCGCGCTCGAGCCCCTCCGTCCCCATGCCAAGCGCATGGCGCAGGATCAGCTCCTCCAGCGAGACGCCCCCGCCGAATCGCAGCGCCCGTGAGCATAGCCCGCCGATGGATCGCGGGGCAATCTCGAGCGGCCAGACTCCGCGGTCGTCGAGGCGCAGCTCGGCGTGGATCGGGCCATGGGAAAGACCGAGGGAATCGATCGCACGCTGGACCGTGGCGGCGATGGCCTCCCGCCGCGCGGCCGGAAGTCGCGACGGCGTGACGTAGATCGTCTCCTCGAAGAAGGGACCCTCGAGCGGGTCCGGCTTGTCGAAGAGCGCGAGCACGCGGACCCGCCCGGCTGTCACGAGCCCCTCGACCGCGACCTCGATCCCGGGAATATAGCCCTCGATCAAGAGCGAGCGCGCCTCCTCCCCGCCCTCCGCCGCGAGCCCCGGGCGCCGCAGCAGCGCCGCGACCCGCCGGAAAGCCGAGACCAGCTCGGCCTCGTCGTTCGCCCGGACCACGCCGCGGCTCGCGGCGAGGAACAACGGCTTGAGGACGCACGGATACGCCAAGCTGCGCGCGACCTCCTCCGGATCGTCCGCGATCGAGAAGCGCTGGAAGCGCGGGGTCGGGAGCCCGGCGCGGGCGAACGCCTCGCGCGTCGCGAGCTTGCTGCGAGCCGCGCGCACAGCCGCGTCCGGCGCGTGCGCGAGAACCAGCGCATCCGCTGCCGCCGCCGCCAGGATCGCGCCGTCGTCGTCGGCCGCGATCACGGCGTCGAGCGGCGTGCGCCCCGCGAAGGCCACGATCTCGCGCGTCGCGCCTCGTTCGTCCCCGAAGTCGAGCGTGAGGTGGCCCTCGGGATGGAGCGCCGCCAGCGCCTGCGCCTGGTCGCTGCCCACCACCACCGGAACGCCGAGCGCGCGAGCGCCTTCGAGAAACGCGCTCGCCCGGTAGGTGGTCGTGGTCATCAGGAGCAGCACGCGCGGCATTCAGACTCCTCGCAGCCGCACGGGCCCGCCCCCGCCTTCCCGGACGGAGCCTAGCCGGCGACCTTCGCCTCCATCGTGAGCTGCGCGTCCATCGTGATCTTGGCGTTGAGCACGCGAGAGACGGGGCAGCCCTTCTTCGCGGCTTCGGCAGCCGCTTCGAACTTCGCCTTGTCGGCGCCCGGCACGCGCGCCATCACCCGCAGGTGGATCGCGGTGATCGTCGCGCCTCCCGGGAGCATCTCGAGCGTCAGGTCCGCCGCGGTCTCGACGCTCTGGGGATTGAGGCCGGCCTTGCCCAGCTCGGCCGAGAGCGCCATCGAAAAGCACCCGGCGTGGGCGGCTGCGATCAGCTCCTCGGGATTCGTTCCGGGCTTGTCCTCGAAGCGCGTGGCGAAGGTGTACGGCAGGTTCTTGAACGCCCCGCTCTGAGCTGACACGACACCCTTGCCGTCCTTGAGGCCACCGTCCCAGCGGGCGCTTGCCTTGCGGATCATCTGTTGCCTCCTCCTGGATGAGGGAGAGCGACTCGGATCGCCGCCGCATGCGGCAGCCGGGCCGCTCGGAAGGGTGCGTATTATGCCAGCCGCCGCGCCCCGTTGCGAGCGCGGCATCCGGGCGGCTCACCGTCTCGTCGGACCGAGCTTGCGAGCCTCCGCCTCCGCCGCGGCCTGCAGGTCGGCTGCCGCCGCGTGGGCGCGGACCCACTCGAGCTCCCGGAACGCCTCCGCCCGCTTTCCGAGCCGCGCCAGCGCCAGGGCGCGCAGATAGCGCAGCTCGGCCTGGGCCGCGGCCTCCCGATCCACGCCCGCCAGCGTGGCGGCAGTGGCGGCCTCGACCTCCGGCCAGTGGTCGAGGGCGGCGGCGCAGCGGGCGAATGAAGCGCAGGCCTCGACGTCCTCCGGGTGCATCCGATGGATGGCATCGAGCAGCGGCTCGGCCGCTGCGAATCGGTCGAAGTGCGAAAGCTCCCACGAGAGGAGCCGCGAGAACTGCAGGACATCGGCGTCGAAGAACCTCGAGAGCCCCCGGATCCAGGGAGCGATCGTGCCGTCTTGCCGCACGAGCGCGCCGTGGCTCCGCTCCGCCGGATCCACCGCCACCTCCTCGTACTCCTGCCGGAACGAGACCGGGACGTACTCCGCCCACCACAGCGCGTGCAGCGCGCCCGCGCGCACGATCTGGTCGCGGGCCCGCTCGCCGATGCGATAGATGTCAACGCCCGGGCCGCTCACGTCCCGCCCCGGAGAAAACGAGGCCACGTGCTCGGCCCATCCGTCGAGGAAGCGATAGAAGCGCTGCTGCACCGCGAAGCGCGCGGGATCCGCCTCGAAGCGCCCGCGCGCAGCTCCGCTCGTCAGCACGTAGTCCACGCCGTGGAGCAGCCGCAGGTCGTAGAAGATCTGGTTGATGTCGGTCGGCCGGTCGAACACCTGGACTCTCCGCGTTTGCCCTTCGACGTCGCGCAGCAGCATCGACGATGCTCCCGCTGCGATCAGCGGAAGATCAGCCACGTCGAACACGCGGCGCGCCAGCAGCCGTTGCTGCCGGGCTTCGGTCGCCGTCCGGAACCCGCGGGTGCGCTGAACGTTCGCGCTGCGCTGCCGCGTGAACAGGTTGGCGGTGTAGTCCTCGCGCAGGACCAGGACGGAATCGGGGAGGTGGGCCTCGCACCAGCGCCGCGCCTGGGCCTGCGTGTCGTCGCTGCCGCGCGCGCCGGCGGAGATCCCGCCGGGAAGTGCGGGCAGCACGAGCACCGCTACCGCCCCCGCCGTCGCGAGGCCTAAGCGCTGCGCACCATAGCGGCGCGCGAGATCGATCCCCGCCGCCGCAGCGAGCGCGGCCGCGACCGGCACGACCGGAACCAGGTAGCGGCCGGCCTCGACCCGGGCCAGCGAAATGGCGAGCCCGATCGCGAGAACGAAGAGCCACAGCGCCACCCGATCGCTCATGCGGCGCGGGGCCCTGAGGGTGGTGCCAAGCGAGACGATGAGCAGGGCGGCCCCGACCCATCCGATGTCGCCCGCCAAGGTCAGGAGCTGGAATCGAAAGCCGCGTCCCTCGCTTCCGAGGTGGCCGGTGGACATGTGGAAGCTCTCGAAGCTGAAATCCCTGGTGAACTTCGCGAAGTCGAGGACCACGAAGGGCGACGTGATGAGGAACACTCCCGCAGCTGCCGCGCATGCGAGCACCCAGGGGAGGAGGCCCTTCCACCCTCTGCGCTCGATCAGCACCCAGGCCAGCGGGATCACGAGCAAAGCGGCCGGATACTTCGACCCCGCAGCCAGGCCGATCAGCACGGCGGCCGCCGCGAGCTGCGAGGCTCTGGCCTCCGCGCGAAACGCCAGCAACCGCTCCAACGCACAGACGGAGAACGCGGTCATGTACGTGTCGGTGTAGATCGCGCGCGAGGTCGCGATCATGGTGGGCGAGAGCGCCACCAGCGCAGCCGCTGTCACCCCGGCCCAGCGCGTCATCCGCTCGCCGATCCGGGCAGCCATCGCGATCGTGAGCGCGTCGAAGAGCACGCCCATCGTACGCGCGGCGATCACCAGCGGAGATGGATCCATCTCGTAGTCCATCAGGAGGTCCGCCGCCTTGCCGTAGTGGCCGAACGCGTGCCCGAGCGCGTACGCGCCCTTCTGGAGGAACAGGCACAGATAGATCGTGAGCGACGGGTAGTTGAAGAAATGGGGGTTCCAGTCCACGCGCCGTTCGTCCACCCACATCTTGAAGGCGGTCTTCCACGGAATCGCCTCGTCGAGGAAGTCCGGCAGTCCGGAGCCGATGCGCCACATCCGGAGCACGATTCCGGCCGCGACCACGAGTGCCGTCGCGAGCACGATCGGAGCGGCGCGGGGCGAGGAAGTTGGGCCGGTGGTGGGCGAGTGGGCCGGCACGCCGGGCAGGCCCGCTGCCCCGGATGCGCGGCCCTGCGGTCGCGATGAGGGACGCTGCGCCGGGCTCCCCCGCTGCCCGTGGCCGGCGGAGGGTCGATGCTGTGGCGCGCCCCGCGATTGGTCGGCGTCACGGCCGCCGGGGCGGCGGCGCCTGCTCATCCTCCCGTCCGCTCCGTCGCGGCGCTCACGGCTGCGAGCAGGCGGCCGGGATCGACGTTCCCACCCGAGACGATGGCGACCACGCGCGCGCCATTCGGCAGCCGCACCTTGCCCGCGAGCAGCGCAGCCGTGGCGGCGGCGCCCGAGCCCTCCA
>VBOS01000094.1 GCA_005893185.1 Candidatus Eiseniibacteriota bacterium | reverse complement strand
TCGCGGTCACAGCGGCAGCGGGCTGGGAGTACAAGCTGCGGCCGCGATTGCGTGTGCCGATCGACGTCGAGTACACCCGCTTCGTCGCCAACCACGTCGGCGGCAACCTCTTCGCCTACACCGCGGGGTTCAACTACTACTGGTGAGCCGCGATGTTCAGCGCGCAGCCGGGTCGCGCCCCGCCCCCAGCCGCTCCAGCGTCTGCCGCCCGAACGGGTCGCCGGGCCGCAGGCGCAGCAGCGTCTCGGTCGCGCGACGGGCTTCCTCGCGATCCCCCAGCTCCATCGCGGCGGCTGCGAGCCCCTGCCATGCGTTCGCCTCATCTGGGCTCCCCGCGATCACGCGACGGAAGATGTCGCGCGCCTCGGCCCAGCGCGCGAGGCGTAGCTCGGCCGTGCCCCACTCGAGCAGGATGCGCGGGCTGGGCGCGGTCTCGGCAGCTTGCGAAAACGAGCGAGCGGCTGCATCCCAGCGCCCGATGCGCAGGTTGCGGATCCCGAGATAGTCCCAGGTCTTGCCGCGCTCGGCGTCGCTGCGGCGCGGGGGCTCGGTCATGAACGCCTCGACGCGCTGAAGCCCGCGCTCGAGGTCGGCGAAATGCGCGAGCCATTGCAGCGCAGCTGCCGCGACGCCGAGCGTGACGGCGGCTGCGAGCCACGCCCGCCCCGGCGCTGCGCGCAGCGTCTCCGCCACGAGCCAAGCTGCGACGAGCGAGAGCGCCTCGCCAGCGGCTGCGAAATCGTCCCAATCGCGGTAGAGCCCCTGCGCGGGATGGAGCAGCGGCACGCTCAGCACGAACGGCGCGGCCAGCACGGCGAGGAGCGCAAGCTCGCGCCCGCGCGCGGGCACGCGTCCCAGCAGGAGCGCGAGCGGCGGGATGGCGACCGCGAGCGGCGAGAGCGCCGTGACGAGACCCAGCATGTCGGCGGGCCGGGTGCCGGCGAAGGCCGCCCGCAGCATGCCGCCCTGGGCCTGGACCTCCGGCGGCGAGATGTGCACCGTGTCCCAGCGCAGCATGGTGGAGACGATGCGCGGCAGCATCACCGCCAGCGCAGCGACCGCCAGCGCGACCGCCGCGATCGGCGCGGCCCCCGGGGGCGCGCCCGTCGCGCCGCCTTTGCGGCCGGTCGCGCGCGGGCGGCGGCCTCCGCCGGCCGGCTCCGCCCCACGACCCGCATCGCGCGCCAGCTCGGGCGCACGCGACGCGCGCGGGCGCCAGCCCCAGGCGAGCGCCAGCCCAGCGGCCGGCACGAGCCCGAGCGCCGAACGATGGAGCGTGAGGCCTAAGGCGAACGCCAGGGCGAGCGGCAGGAGTCCCCGGCCTTCGCGCACAGCTCGCACCCCGAACACCCCCACGGCTGCGACCAGCAGCACCATCTCCGCGAACGCCTTGCTGAAGCCGGTGAACATGCAAAGGACGCCGCCGAAGAACACGATCGAGGCTGCCGCGATGGCGGCTGCGCCGCGCAGGGCGAGCGCCTGCGCGAAGCCGCACGCCAGCGCCGCCAGCAGCGCCGCCTCGAGCGACCCCAGGGCGCGCGCAGCTGCGTTCGCGTCGAAGACGCGCGCCGCCACCAGGGCGATCGGGAGGCGGTAGTGGAGGAACACGTCGAGCGGCAGCGCCTGCGGGAACAACGTCGCCGGCAGCCCCGCCTGCTCGACGGTCCCCTGCCGCAGCAGGAAGTCGCCGACGAAGCGCACGCGGTCCGGAAACGCGAGCACCAGAGCCGCCGCGAGAAGCGCCATGATGGCGACTCCGCGCGGGCGCGCGATCTCGTCTCCGAGCCGCGCGAGCTGCGGCGTGAGGGCGCGCGCCAAGGGCGGCAGGAGGCCGATGACCGCGACCGCCCACAGGCCCCAGGCGGGCAGCGGCGCGACGAAGCGCTGGACGTTGAGCCCCCAGAACCACATCGAGGGAACGAATGCGAGCCCGCAGCGCGCGACCAGCAACGTCGCGAGCGCCACCCACAAAGCTGTGGCCGCGCGCTCGGCGGGCGGGGACACGGCGCCTTCAGCGGGGCGGCGCATGGCCGGACCCGTTCGCGAGCCGCCGCAGCAGCTCCGCCGACTGGGGATCGCCGGGCAGTACCCGCTGCAGCGATTCCGCGGCGGCGCGCGCCTGCGTTGTGTCGCGCAGCGGCAGGCTCATCAGCATCAGTCCGCGCAGCGCGATCACGTCGCCCGGCACGCGCGCCAGCAGCGTGCGGAAGACGCCGCGCGCGCGCTCGTGATGGCCCGCGAGCGACTCGGCGAACCCCCACTGCCTGAGGATGTGCGGGCTCGACAGCAGATCGGCGGCGTGCGCGTAGGCATCCGCGCCCTCCACCGCCTGGGACCGGGCGAGGTACGTCAGGCCGAGGTACTGCCAGGTCATGGCGCGCTCGAATCCGGTGCGCGCGGGAGGCTGCTCGACGAAAGCCCGCACCCGGGCGATCGAGCGTTGCTCGTCGGTGTGATGCACGAGCCACTGGACGCTCGGAACAGCTGCTGCGAGGCAGAGCGGCAGGGCGAGCCACGCGCGCGCACTCGCCGCCTGCAGCGTCTCGGCCAGCAGCCAGGCGGCCAGGAGCGCGACGCCCATGCCGGCCGCCGCGAAATCGTCCCAGTCGCGGAACAGCCCCTGCTGGGCGTGGATGAACGGGATGAGCGCAACGAACGGCAGCGCGAGCGAGCCGAGCAGCAGCATCTCGCGCCGCCGCCACGCGCCTGCACCGAGCGCCGGCAGAGCAGCGAGCGCAGCGGGCGCGAGCGGGGCGAGCATGGCGATCAGGTTCAGCATGTCGGCGGGCCGCGCTCCCGCGAACGCCGAGGCCAGCGCGCTCTTGCCCGGCTCGGCGGGCGTGAAGTGGATCGGATCCACGTTGCGCACGATGTGAAGGATGCGCGGCACCATGAACGCCAGCGAGAGCGCAGGGGCCGCGAGCGCGATCCACCCCGCGGGCCGCAGCAGCAGCTCGCGGCCGCGCGCGCGCCACCCCCAGGCGCACGCGAGCGCCAGCGCCGGCAGGATGCCGAGCGCCGAGCGGTGGAGCGTGAACCCCACCGCCGCGACCAGCAGCAGCGGGACGATGCCGCCTCCCGAGCGCGCAGCGCGCACGCCGAAGGTCCCGACCGCCGCGATCACCAGCGTCATCTCGGCGAAGGCCTTGTTGTAGCCGGTGAAGAGCGTGAGCATCCCGGTCCAGAACACGCCCGATGCCGCGACCAGCGCTGCGCCGCCGCGCACGTCCAGCTCGCGTGCGAAGCGCACGGCGAGCCAGCCCAGGAGCGCGGCATCGCATGCGCCGATCAGCCGACCCGCGTCCGTGGGGTTGGGGCCGGTCACCAGCATCAACGCGTGCGCGAGATGATGATGGATCGCGAGGTCGAGCGGCAGCGCCTGCGGGTACCATTGAGCGATGTTGACTCCCTCGGTGCCGAGCGTGTTCTCGCGCAGCAGGAAGTCGCCGACGAACCCGGCGCGATCGGGAAGCATCCACGCGAGCAGCGCGCCGCCCGCCGCCCACAGCGCGGCCGAGCGTCCCGGCGCGCGCACCAGCGAATCGCCCAGCCGGTCGGCCGCGGCCGCTGTGCTTCGCGCGACTGCCGGCGCCAGCGTGGCGGCGCCGAGCGCCCACAGCCCCCAGCCGGGGACCGGCGGCAGGTAGCGCAGCAGCGAGAGGCTCCAGGCCCAGGTCGATGGCACGGTCGTAAGGAGCGCGCGCGCGACAGCGAGCACAGCGAGCGTCACCCACGCCGCGAACGCCGCGCGCTGCGCGGCCGCGGGCTCGAACGCCGACCCGGAGCGCTTCGCCGGCTCGCGCCGAGCTTCCGTCTCGCGCCGCTTCTCACCGCGCGCGCCGCGCCGCGGATCAGCGCCGGGGCGCGCCATCGGTCCCTCCCGCGCCCGAGAGGCGTTCGAGCAGATCGCGAGGCTGGGGGAGATCGGGACGGATGCGCAGCGCGCCCTGGGCCGCGCGCCGGCACTCGGTCGTGTCGCGCAACATGTAGGAGACGCGGGCGAGCTCCGACCAGGCCAGGAGCATGTCCGGCGCGCGCAGCACGAGCTTCCGGAGAATCTGCTGCGCGGCCGTCAAGTGACCGCGGCTCGACTCCGCCATGGCCCACTCCATGAGGATGCGGGGGCTGGGCGCGAGCTCGGCTGCGCGCGCGTAGGACTCGGCCGCAGCTTCCAGCTCGTCCCAGGCTTCGTGGCGCAGCCCCAGGAAGTTGTGGAGCTGCGCGCGCTCCTCGGCCTCGCGCATCGGCGGCCCCGCGATGTAGGCCTCGACCCGCGCGACGCCGCGCTTGACGTCGTGGTTGTGCATCAGCCACTGGACCGAGGGCGCGAGCGAGCCCAGCACGACCGCGGCCGCGAGCCACGCATTCCGGGAGCTGCCGCGCAGTGTCTCACCCACGAGCCAAGCTGTGACGAGCGAGACCGCGACGCCTGCCGCCGTGAAAACGTCCCAGTCGCGGAACTGGCCCTGGCGCGGGTGGACGAAGAGCAGAAGTCCCACGAAGGGCACGAGCAGCGCCGGCAGCACGATCGTCTCCGTCCGGCGCGCGAGCGACGGCGCGAGCAGAGCCGAGAGCGCGGGCGCAGCCAGCGCCAGCGGGGAGAGCAGGAGCAGGAGGTTGCCGAGGTCCAAGATGTGGATTCCGCGGAATGCCGCGCCCAGGACGTGCGGGAGATCGGACCCGTCGCGCGCGAAATGGTGGCGGTCGGTGCTCGCGATCGCGGCCCGGATGCGCGGCAGCATGAACGCAAGCGGCGCCACGCGCCGCTTGCGCCGTGGCCGCGGAGCCACATGGCCCACACCAGCAGGAGCGGGGGCAGGAACCCGAGCGCCGAGCGGTGCAGCGCGAGCCCCGCGCACACGGCGATCGAGAGCGCCAAGAGGCCCCGGCCGTCGCGCACCACGGTGATGGAGAGCGCACCGAAGGCGACGGTGATCAGGCACAGCTCGCCGAACACCTTCGCGAAGCCGGTGAACATGCCGAGCGCTCCGCCGAAGGCGACGACGGCCGCAGCGGCAGCCGCAGCAGCGCCGCGCAGCCGCAGCGCGCGCGCGAAGGCGACCGCGAGCCCGGCGAACAGAGCGGCCTCGATCGCGCCGATCACGCGCGAGACGTCGTTGGGATCGCCGCCGAAGATCGAGGCGAGCCGGCTCGGCACCGTGTAGTGGAGCGCCAGGTCGAGCGGGAGCGCCTGCGGGAACACGGTGTCGGTCGGGATCTGGCCGCGCGCCGTCCCGAGCCGGAGCAGGTAGTCGCCGACGAGCTGGAGTTGGTCGGGCAGCGCGAGAACCATGGCCGCGAGGAGAACCCCGAGCGCGACGCTCGCGAGCGCCGGCCGGTCGGCGATCGCGTCCCCGGTCCGCGCGAGCGCGGGGCCGGCACGGCGCGCGAGCGGCGGGATCAGTGCGAGGGTCGCGAGAGCCCACAGCGTCCAGCCCGGGATCGGCGGGACGAAGGCAAGCACGTTCGGACCCCACAGCCACATCGTCGGCAAGAACGCCAGCGCACAGCGGGCCAGCGCGAGCACGGCGAGCGCTCCGGCGAGCGTCCAGGCAGCGCGCGCAGCTACGGCATCGGGAACGGCCGGCGGCGGCGGGGCGATCGCATCGAGGCGCACGGCGGCTCCGCGTCCGGTCTCCGCTGCGGAACCGGGGCGCACAGCGGCCGAGCGGCGCTCGTCCGCCGCTTCGCGCGCTCGGGGGTCTCCGTGCTTCCGCTTCATCGAGTCCGGGCGCCGCCAAGGGGAGCGGCGCTACTGCGAGGCCGTCACGCCCGCGCGCGGGCAGTGGAGCGCGAGCGCGCAGACCGAGCAACGCGGCTTGCGCGCCGCGCACACCTGCCGTCCGTGCAGGATGAGCCAGTGCGAGAAGGCGGTCCAGCGCTCGCGCGGCACCACCGGCATGAGCGCGAACTCGATCTTGACCGGATCGCTCTCGTCCGTGAGCCCGATGCGTCGCGAGAGGCGATGCACGTGCGTATCCACCACGATGCCCGGGATGCCGTACGCGTTGCCGAGCACGACGTTCGCCGTCTTGCGCCCGACGCCGCGGAGGGTCAGCAGCTCCTCCATCGAGCGCGGCACATCTCCGCCGTAGCGGGCGACGATGTCGGCGCAGCACTCGCGGATCGCGCGCGCCTTGTTCCGGAAGAAGCCGGTCGAGCGGATCATGCCCTCGAGGTCGGCCTGCGGGGCGGCGGCCAGGGCCGCCGCGTCCGGGTAGCGTGCGAAGAGCGCGGGTGTGGTCTGGTTCACGCGCTCGTCTGTGCACTGGGCGGAGAGGATCGTGGCGATCAGCAGCTGGAGGGGATTCTCGTGGCGGAGCGCCGTGGTCGCGTCCGGATACGAGCGCTCGAGGATCTCGAGCACGGCCGCAACGCGCGCCGGATCGGGCGGGGCGAAGCGCGCGCGCGTCCGGACCCGCGCGGCGCGCCGGGCCTCGGGCGATCGCGCCGGGCGGCGCGCGCGTTTCGCGACCGGGCGCGCGCCCTTGGGAGCGTGCGCGCCGCGGACGCTGCGCGCCTTGCGCGTGGCGTTCGCCGTGCGGCGCCCGGGCGTGGCGCGTGGCCGCCCGGTGCCCGGCATGCGCGGCGATTCGGGCTTGCGTCGCGCGCGCGGAGACTTGCGTGCCATGATGGCGAAAGCGTATCGGACGCGCGGGGGTGCGGCAACTTCGTGGCGGGCGCGCGCCTCGCACGCGGGCGGCGAGTCGTCCAGGCCGCCGCATCACCTTGAGGCGTCTAGAACCCCCAGCTCAATCCGCAACGCAATCCGCCGCCGTCGGCGTTGATGCTCTCGCGGTAGGCTGTGCCGCTCACGGGATCGCGCACGTCGCGCTCGACATCCCCGGCGTTGACGAACACCTCGCCGAACAGGCGCGAACGGCCGATATCGAGCCCCAGCCCGCCCCACGCCTGCCAGCCCAGACCCCCGAAGTTCGCCTTGTAGCCGGCCCCGGTCACGTGGTCGGTGGCCGAAAGCACGAGGAACTGGTACTCGCCCGCGATCCCCGCATAGGGAACCAGTCCCCTGCCGACGCTCAGCTGCAAGAAGGCCTGGATCGGGATGAGGTCCGATGACGCCTGCGAGAGCACGCGCGTGACCTTCACCGGCTGGCCTGCCTGGAGCGTATCCGCCACGACCTCTCGCTCGCTGTCGGTCCTGTGGTACCAGTCGACCCCAACCCCGACTTGGAGGTGCCTGTCGATCGCCGGGCCTCCACGCAGCCCCGCCGCGTAACTCCTCGGGGCGTTCTCCTCGTGCGCGAAGAACCCGCCGTGAATCTGCAGCGGCACCACGATCCTGGACGACGAGGCGCGGGGTGGCTCGCTGGCGTGCGGGCTGGGAGGCGGGCTGGCCGGCCTGCGCGGCTCGAACATCACGGCCTCGCTCCGCCAGCGTCTGTACGGGTGATAGACGAACGGTCCGCCCCACCGGGTGGCGTAGAGACCCGGCCAGCCCGGCCCGTACCGAACCCACCCACGCGGGGCGAGGAACACCTCCCTGCGGTATCCGGCGGCGACCCCGAAGTCGAGCCCCGCGAGCGCGTCGGGCGCCGTGAGGGTGAGCGCGGTCGGAACGACCGTTGCGACCACCGGCGGCGCGAGTGCCGGCAATGCCTGCGCGGGCACATGCGCCGGGACGACGAGCGCGACGAGGGTGAGCGCGGCTCCGAGAATGGGATGCGGTTTCATGGGGTCCTCCCTGCGAACGGCTCTCGAACCAAGCTGAGGGCGCGTCCCTCCCTCGCATCACGTCCCGGGGCGTCCTTCGCCCCTCGGCCTTGATGATACTGCGGACGGGCGTCTCTTTCTCCTCGAAAACTTGGCCCCCCCCGGCGGATCGGTGGCGCCGGGGTCCTCAGAACCCCCAGCTCAGCCCGAAGCGCATCCCCGTGCCGCCCGCGTCCACGCTTTCCCGGAACGTGAGGCCGCCGGCAGGGTCCTTCACGTCGCGGCCGACCTCGCCGGAGTTGTAGAACGCCTCGCCGAACAGCCGCGATCGGCTCGAAAGCGGCAAAGCCACGCCTCCCCATCCCTGCCAGCCCCAGCCGCCGAACGTCGCGTTGTAGTCGCCGCCGGTCCGGAAGTCCGTAGCCGAGAGGAACAGCACCTGGTATTCGCCCGCGATCCCGGCGTACGGGGTGAGCGCGCGCCCGGAG
>VBOS01000506.1 GCA_005893185.1 Candidatus Eiseniibacteriota bacterium | reverse complement strand
CAGCGGCTTCCGCATGTACCGCAATGCCGGCACGTTCGACATCACGACCTTCACCCGCAACGAGACGCTGCGCCGCTGCATCGACGAGACCATCCGCGTTGTGAAGACGATGCTCGAGCAAGGCCCGAGCGAGGAGGAGCTGGCGAAGGCCAAGCGCTACCTCACCGGGCAGTTCCCGCTCGGCCTCCAGGCCCCCGACCAGCTGGCGGACCAGCTCGTCGAGATCGAGTTCTTCGGGCTCGATCCCAAGTTCGTGGAAAACTACGACGCGAACGTGAACGCCGTCGCCATGACCGACTGCCGCCGCGCCCTCAAGTCCTACTTCTGCACCGACGACCTGCGCATCCTCGTGGTGTCGAACCCGGACAGCGCGAAGAAGGCGCTCGACGGCCTGGGGCCGGTCGAGGTCAAGGAGATCGAGTAGGGCGCGAGCCCCCTCGATCACGGCTCACGCCGCGGTCTTGTGGAAGCGCCGCGCGGCGAGCACCAGCACGCTCGCGCCGATCAAAGCCAACGCCAGGTATTGCGGCCACAGCGCGCTCATTCCGGCGCCCTTCAGGAATATCGCGCGCACGATCTCGAGGAAATGGCGCACGGGGTTCGCGAGCGTCAGCCAGCGGAATCCCACCGGCATGCTGCTCACGGGGAACATGAAGCCCGAGAGCAGCATGAGCGGCATGATGAAGAGGAAGCTCGTGAGCACAGCCTCCTGCTGCGTGCTCGAGAACGTCGAGATCAGGAGCCCCAGGCCGAGCGTGCAGACCAGGTAGAGCACGCCGGCCAGGAGCAGCAGCGCGAAGCTGCCTTGGAAAGGCACGTGGAACCACAGCAGAGCGACCAGCGTGATCACGACCAGGTCCGCCATGCAGATGAGGGCGAACGGGACGGTCTTGCCCACGATCAGCTCGCCGGGGGTGAGCGGGCTCACCATGAGCTGCTCGAGAGTGCCCAGCTCGCGCTCCCGCACAACTGCGAGCGACGTGAGCATGAGGCTCAAGATCATGAGCACGTTGCCGATGACCGCCGGCACGTTGTAGTCGCGGCTCTTGAGCGCGGGGTTGAACCAGGCGCGCTCGCGCAGCTCGATGGGCGGCGTGGGGGCCTCGCCTCTCCGGATCGCCCAGGCCTGGACGATCCGCTGCGCGTAGTCCATGGCGACCGTTGCTGTGTTGGAGTTGGTTCCGTCGAGCAGCACCTGCACCGTGGCAGCTTCGCGCGCCACGTCCTTCGCGAAGCCGCGCGGGATGTGGAGGCCGACGATGGCGCGGCCGTGATCGAGGGCTTCGACCATGTCGTGGGGCCGGTCGGAGGCGCCGGCGAGCCGGAAGTAGCCGGAGGCGAAGAACGTCTCGGTCAGGTCGCGCGAGGTCTGCGAGTGGTCCTGGTCCACCACGAACGTCGGCGTGTGCCGCACGTCGGTCGAGACCGCGTAGCCGAAGATCACGAGCTGGATCACGGGCGCCACGAGCACCATCCGCACGAGCCGCGGGTCGCGGAACACCTCGAGCAGCTCCTTGCGCACCAGGCCGCGCACGCGCTCCAGCTTCTCGGGGCGGCTCACGCCAGCTCCTTCTTGAACGCGCGCGTCGCCAGCGTCAGCGTGCCCGCTGCGAACAGCAGCATGAGAAGCGCTTCGGGCCACAGCACCGCCGGCCCCACGCCCTTCAAGAACACGCCGCGCACGACCACGAGGAAGTAGCGCGCGGGGATCAGGTAGGTGAGGAGCCGGAGCGGCGCCGGCATGATGTCCACCGCGAACATGAAGCCCGAGAGCAGGAACCCCGGCAGGAACGTCGACAGCATTCCGATCTGGGTGGCGAGGAGCTGGGTGCGCGAGACGGCGGAGATCGCGAGCCCGAGACCGAGCGTGCCGGCCAGGAACAGGAACGTCGGGCCGATCAGGAACAGGACGTTGCCGCGGAACGGCACTCGGAACAGCAGCACGCCGACCACCGTCGTCACCGCCACGTCCACGAGCCCGATCGCGAGGAACGGGATGAGCTTGCCGAGCACGACCTCGAGGCGCGACACGGGGGTCGAGGCCAGCTGCTCCATGGTGCCGCGCTCCCACTCGCGCGCGATCGTCAGCGACGTGATGAGCCCGGCGATGATCATCATGATGATCACGACCAGCCCGGGCACGATCATGTTGCTGCTCGACAGCTCCTCGTTGAACCAGACGCGGGCGCGGGCCTCGACCGGCGGGCGAGCGTCGCGCCCGGCGAGCACCAGGCCGCCGCCGAACTGCTGGACGATGGCGCGGGTGTAGGCGAGCGCGATCGTGGCCGTGTTCGCGTCGCTGCCATCCACGATCGCCTGCACCCGGGCCGTGCGCCCGGCGCCGAGGTCGGAGCTGAAGTCGGGCGGGATCACGAGCGCGAGCCGCACCCGCGCGCGGTCGAGGAGCGGCCCGATGTCGGCGGTGCGCGGCGGAGTCGCGACCACCGAGAAGCGTCCGGCGGCGCGGAAGGCGTCGACCAGCTCGCGCGCCCGCTCGCCGCGGTCCTGGTCCACGACCGCCATGCGGATGTCGTCCACGTCCCATGTGATGGCGTAGCCGAAGAACACCAGCAGCACGAGCGGCAGCACGAATGCCAGCACCAGGCTGCGCGTGTCGCGCCGGAATTGCAGCAGCTCCTTCCGGACGACCGCCCACAGGCGGGTGGGATCGAGCACTACGCCTCCATCGCGCCGCCCGAGGTGCGCACCAGGGCCACGAACACGTCCTCGAGCGAGGGCTCGACCACGCGCACATCGCCCACCGCGATGCCGCGGGCGGCCAGCGCCCGCGGCAGGGCGGTGCGGGCGGCAGCTGCGTCCTCGACCAGCGCATGCACCAGCCGCCCGTGGAGGCCGGCCTCGATCACGCCCGGCTCGCGCGCCAGCGTCTCGACGGCGCGCGGGCCGTCGGCCGCCTCGATCTCCAGCAACGGGGCGGGCATCGCGGCGCGCAGGCCGGCCGGGCGGTCGAGGGCGATGATGCGGCCGCGGTTCATGAGCGCCAGGCGGTGGCAATACTCGGCCTCCTCCATGTTGTGGGTGCTCACGAACACGGTGGTGCCGCGCCCGGCAAGGTCGTAGATCAGGTCCCAGAACGCGCGCCGCGAGATGGGATCCACGCCGGAAGTTGGCTCGTCGAGAAACAGGATGGGCGGCTCGTGCAGCACGGCGGTGCCGAGCGCCAGGCGCTGCTTCCAGCCCAGCGACAGCTCGCGCGTCAGGCGATTGCGACTGCCCGCGAGGTCCGCCATCGCGAGCACGGCGTCGCGACGCTCGGCGCGGCGCGCGGGCGCAACGGAGTACAAGCGCGCGAAGAACGCGATGTTCTCCTCCACGGTGAGGTCGCCGTAGAGCGAGAACTGCTGCGACATGTACCCGATCCGGCGCTTGATCTCCTCGGTGTCGCGCAGCAGGTCGAAGCCGGCCACCCTGCCGCGCCCGGAGGTGGGGAGCAGGAGACCGGTGAGCATCTTGATGGTAGTGGTCTTGCCTGCGCCATTGGGTCCGAGGAAGCCGAACACCTCGCCGCGGCGTACCTCGAACGACACCCGGTCCACCGCTGTGAACGCCCCGAAGCGCCGCGTCAGCTCCTCGACTGCGACCGTGGGCTCGCCCGCCTCCCCGCTCAAGCTGCACCGGCGATGCGCTCGATGAAGACGTCCTCGAGCGTGGGAACGATGCGCCGCACATCGCCCACCACGAAGCCGGCCGCGCGCAGGGCGCCTGCCACGCGCGCGCCGTCGCCGCTCCCGGGATCGACCGAGAGGTGGAGGCGATCGCCGAAGACCGCCGCGCGGCGCACGCCCGGGACGCGCTCCGCCACCGCGCGCGCCTCGCGCACGCGGTCCACCGGCACAGCCAGCACGGCCGAGGCCATGGCGTTCTGCAGGGCCAGGGCGGTGTCGAGCGCGAGCCGCCGGCCGTGGTGCAGCATCGCCAGCCGGTCGAAGCGCTCGGCCTCGTCGAGATACGATGTGCTTACCACCACCGTCGTGCCGTTCGCGACCCTCTCGTGGACGATGAGCCACAGGTCGCGGCGCGAGATCGGGTCCACGCCGAATGTGGGTTCGTCGAGCAGCAGGATGAGGGGCTCGTGCACCAGGCAGCACGAGAGCGCGAGCTTCTGCTTCATGCCGCCCGAGAGCTGGCCTGCGAGACGCTTCTGGAAGGCGCCGAGCGCCGAGAAGTGGTAGAGGCGCTCGAGCCGCGCCGCCAGGGCCGGGCGCGGCACGCGGTAGAGGCCGGCGTAGAACTCGAGGTTCTCGGCCACCGTGAGGTCCGCATAGAGGCCGAAGCGCTGCGACATGTAGGCGATCGAGTGCTTCACGCGCTCCGGCTCACGCGCCACGCTCACGCCGTCGAGCCGCGCATCGCCCGCGCTCGGCCGCAGCACGCCGGCCAGCATGCGCAGGGTCGTGGTCTTGCCCGCCCCGTCCGGGCCCACCAGCCCGAACAGCTCGCCGCGCCCGACCGTGAGCGTGAGCGAGTCCACAGCGACCAGGTCGCGGAAGCGGCGCGTCAGGCCCTCCAGCACCACCATGGGGGGCCGGTCGGTCATTGCGCCTGCGGCTCCAGCCGCACGTCGGCGGGCATGCCGGGCTTGAGGTCGAAACGCGGGTCGTCGGCCACGCGCACCTTCACGGCGTAGACGAGCTTCACGCGCTCCTCCTGGGTCTGCACGTTCTTGGGGGTGAACTCGGCCTCGCTGCTGATGTAGACGACCTCGCCGTCGTAGCGGCGGCCCTTGAACGTGTCGCACGTGATGCCGACCTTCTGCCCGGTCCGCACAGCTCCCACGCGCGATTCGCTCACGTAGATGCGCACCCAGCGATCGTCGGGGTTCATGAGCGAGAACACGGCCGAGCCGGCCGCCACGATCTCGCCCGGCTCGTGATGGCGCACGGTGACCACGCCATCGAAGGGCGCTCGCAGCGTCGTGTTCGCGAGCTGGGCGCGCGCCGCCTCGCGCGCGGCCTGAGCGGTGCCGAGCTGGGCGCGCTGAGCGGCCACCCGCTCGCGCCGCGGGCCCTGCTCGACCAGGTGGAGCGACTCATCGGCCTGCTTGAGCCCGCTCTTCGCCAGGTCGAGCGCGTTCTTCGCCTTGTCGAGGCTCTGCTGGCCCACCGCCCCGCTCTTGAACAGCTCCTGGGTGCGGTCGAAGTCCTGTTGCGCGTCGGTCTGCCGCTGCTCGGCTGCGTCGCGAGCTGCGCGCGCCTGCTGGATCTCCTCGGGCCGCGAGCCGCGCACCACCTCGTCGAGCGCGGCGCTCGCGGCATCGACGCGCGCGGCCGCCTCGCCCATGCGGGCCGCGGCCTCGACCGTGTCGAGAACCGCCATGACCTCGCCGGCCTTCACGCGGTCGCCCTCGCGGAAGCGCACCGACTCGATGCGCCCCGGCACCACGAAGCCGAGCCGCGCCTCGGTCGCTTCGACCGTGCCGGAGAACAGCGCGTCCCGCCCGCCGCCGCGCCTCGTGACCACCAGGGCCACGGACGCGATCAAGACCAGGGCGATGGGCGCGACGATGAGGGGGTTCGGCTTCACGAAGGCCCTCCGGGTCCGGTCCCCGCGCGCAAGTCGGCTTCCGCGGGGCGATCGCAGCCTCCCGAATGGAACGTGTCGTTCCGGCGCACCACGAAGGAATAGC
>VBOS01000093.1 GCA_005893185.1 Candidatus Eiseniibacteriota bacterium | reverse complement strand
CTCACCCCCGAATGCCTCGCACACCGTGTTGTAGCCGGCGCGCCCAATCACGACGTCGGCGGCCGCGATCAAATGCTCGAGCCCCGGCACGAAGGCCATGACGCGCGTGCCCGATGACGCGCCCGCTGCCAGCCGGCGCCGCGTAGCCTCCGGCATGAATGGGCCGGTCACCACCACGGTCCGCATGTCCGTGGGGAGGAGGTGCCTTCGTCCCGCCTCGAGGTAGGTCTCAAGCACCCGCTCTCCACCCTCGCCCCCGCCGACCGTGACCACGGCGAGCGCCTCCCCGTTCACGTTCAGCGCCTCGCGCACGCGGGCCCGCTCGTGATCCGTGATCCGGGGCGCAAGGTAGCCCAGATGATGGACTCGATCTGCGATCGGGGGCGGAAGGTGATAGCGCTCGCGCACGTCGAAGACTTCGGGATCGCCGTAGACCCAGATCTCGTCGTATCTGCGCTCGAGCACGTCGAGCGTGCCCTGGCGCTGCCATTCGTCGTGAACGGCAGCGGGCGAGTCGAGGATGTCGCGCCAGCCGACGACCATCCGTGCCTGGCCGCTCGAGTGGAGCGCGGCCAAGGCGTCGGTCAGCTCGCCCATGAGCCCGAGGGGCGACTTGTCGACGAGCAGCAAGTGGGGGCTGAAGGCGGCACAGGTCTCGCGCAGGGCTGCGGCCCTGAGCCCGCAGAACCTCTCGCGCTCGACCGCCAGCGTGCGCGGCTCGTATTCGCCGGGCCCCGCCTTGGACGCGCTCGGCAGCTTCATGTAATCGAGGCCGGGCGGCATCGGCAGGCTGTCGACCATGGGAGAACAGGTGACGAGTAGCGCCGAGAGATCCGAGCGCCCCGCGATGACCGCCCGCGCGATGGCGATCGTGCGGCGGACGTGGCCCAGGCCCAAGGTGTCGTGTGAGTAGAGCATCCATCTTGCCGGCACGCTGACCTCCTCATGCGACCGCCTGCGACTGGGTTCGTGGAACGATGCGTCCTGAGACGTGCGAGATTCTAGGGGCGGTTTCTTGCGCATCGGCGTCGCAGGGTCCGGGAAGGGAGCCCACTTGGCCGTGAATCCTCGGAAATCGAACGTCCGCTAGGTTCTTTCCCCGATGTCGAGTTCGGGAACACTACGGATTGATGCGTGGTCTCGGGGCGGCCAGTCTTGGGGCGTTCGAAGATTCCACGCGGGCGGAGGCCGCGCCCCGCAGAAGCCCTAAGGAGAACGCCGGGTCTAGCGTCCCGTGCCAAGAGGAGTGGCTTCCAGGAACGCGGCCCTGGCGCTCATGCTCGCGCTGGCAGCGCGCGTCGCATGCGCTCAATCCGGCGTCGTGCGAGGCAGCTTCGCCGACACCACGACGCGTGCGCCGGTCGCGGGCGTGCAGGTCCGGGTCACAGCCGTGTCCGACAGCGCCGACGTGCGGCGGACCGTGAGCGCAGATGACGGCACGTTCCGATTCGACGGACTCCCCGCCGGCGCATGGCGGCTCGATGCGCTCCGGATGGGTTATGCCGTCCTGCGGCGCACGATTTCATTCGGGGGTGGGGATCTCGATCTCGGCGTGCTGGCCATGCAGCCGATGGCACTCTCCATCCCGGAAATCGTGGTGAAGTCGTCACCCCCGCCCGCGGTCCAGAAGGGTGACACGACCGAGTTCTCCAGCCGCGCAGTCAGGACTCACCCCGACGCCACGGCGGAGGAGCTGGTCGCCAAGTTGCCGGGCGTCACGGTGGACAACGCGGGCGGCGTCAAGCACAACGGCGAGACCATCCAGCAGGTGCTCGTGGACGGAAAGCCGTATTTCGGAACGGACCCCACGCTGGCGCTGCGGAATCTGCCGGCGGACGTGATCGAGAAGATCCAGGTCTTCGACAAGCTGAGCGACCAGGCGGAATTCACCGGGGTCGACGACGGTCAGACGACCAAGACCATGAACGTGGTCCTGCGCACGGATCACGCCCTCACATTCGGCAAGGCCTACGCCGGGCAGGGAGGCCGGAGCCGGTACCAGGCGGGCGGCCACGTGAACGTGCTCAGCGGCGACAACCGGTTCGCCGCCATCGGTCTGTCGAACAACGTCAACCAGCAGAACTTCTCCTCCCAGGACTTGCTCGGGGTGCTGAGCACAGGCAAGCAGCGGAGCGCGGGGCGCCTGCCCGGCGGCGATCGCAACGCACGCGATGACACGAATGCCCTCCTGGTCGGCGCCCAGGATGGAATCACGACGACGAATGCGGCAGGCGTGCACGTCGACGTCCCGGTGGCGCGGCGCCT
>VBOS01000505.1:1736-4301 GCA_005893185.1 Candidatus Eiseniibacteriota bacterium | reverse complement strand
CTGCTTGGCAAGAAGTGCCACGCGCTGCGGATCGCATCGGTCCAGGCGCGCGACGAGGGCTGGCTCGCCGAGCACATGCTGATCCTCGGCATCACCAACCCCGAGGGGAAGAAGATCTTCATCGCGGCGGCGTTCCCCTCGGCGTGCGGCAAGACCAATCTCGCGATGATGACCCCCACGCTGCCCGGCTGGAGCGTGGAGACGGTCGGCGACGACATCGCGTGGATGAAGTTCGGGAGCGACGGCCGGCTCTACGCGATCAATCCCGAAGCCGGATTCTTCGGCGTCGCGCCCGGCACCAGCCTCAAGTCCAACCCGAACGCCATGCGCACATGCCAGGCGAACTCGATCTTCACGAACTGCGCGCTCACGCCGGACGGCGACGTGTGGTGGGAGCAGATGACAGACGCTCCGCCTCCCGAGCTGAGCGACTGGCTGCGCCGCCCGTGGACGCCGGGGAGCGGTCGCACGGCCTCGCATCCGAACGCCCGCTTCACGACGCCCGCGCGCCAGTGCCCTGTGATCTCGCCCGACTGGGAGAACCCGAGCGGCGTGCCGATCTCGGCCATCCTGTTCGGCGGGCGAAGGGCCGGCGTGGTGCCGCTCGTGAACGAGGCGCTCTCCTGGCGCCACGGCACGTTCCTGGGATCGATCATGAGCAGCGAGACCACGGCTGCAGCGGCCGGCGCGGTGGGGGCCGTGCGGCACGACCCGTTCGCGATGCTGCCGTTCTGCGGCTACCACATGGGCGACTACTTCACGCACTGGCTGCGCGTGGGAGCATCGGCGGATCCCAAGAAGCTCCCGCGGATCTACTACGTGAACTGGTTCCGGAAGAGCCCCGAGGGCAAGTTCTTGTGGCCGGGATACGGCGAGAACAGCCGCGTGCTCAAGTGGATCTTCGAGCGCGTTGCGGGCACGGCACATGCTGTGCCTTCACCGATCGGAAATCTCCCGGCGCCAGGCGCGATCGATGTCTCGGGACTCAAGATCCCCGAAGCTGACATGGCCGCACTGCTGCGCGTGGACGTCGAGGGCTGGATCGCCGAGCTGCCTGTGATTCGCGCGCACCTCGCGAAGTTCGGCGCCAAGCTTCCGGCGGCGCTCCAGGAGGAGTTCCTCGCGCTGGAGCACCGCATGCAGGCCGCGGCCGTCGAAGCGGGGCGCTGAAGCGCATTCGCGATCGCGGCGCCCGAATCTACCCCCGGGCCCACTCGATCAGCCGCCGCGCGACCTGCGCGGGCGTGAAGCCGAAGTGCTCGGCGAGCGCAGCCAGCGGCGCGGATTCGCCGAACCGGTCGATTCCGATGCGCAGGTCTGACTCGCCCGTGAAGCGCCACCAGTAGGCGGTCGCACCCGCCTCGATCGAGACGCGCCGCCCGCCCGGGGGCAGCACAGCTTCCCGCCACGCAGCCTCCTGCTCGAGGAAGAGCTGCGGCGCCGGCATGCTGACGACCCGCGCGGGAAGCCCGCCCGCCTCCGCCAGCTTCGCAGCTTCGAGCGCGAGCGCGACCTCCGATCCGGTCGCGATCAGCGTGACGGCGCCCGCCGCTCCCGACTCGCGCAGCACGTATCCGCCGCGCTTGAGCCAAGCGGGGGCGAACGCCTCCGGCCGCTCGAGCGCGGGCAGGCTCTGGCGCGTGAGCGCCATGAGCGTCGGCCCGTCGCGGCGCTCGAGTGCCAGCGCCCACGCGGCAGCGGTCTCCAGTCCGTCCGCGGGTCGGATCACGAGCAGGTGCGGGATCGCGCGCAGCGCTGTGAGGTGCTCGATCGGCTGGTGCGTCGGGCCGTCCTCCCCCAGAAAAACGCTTTCGTGGGTGAACACCCAGATCACCTGCTGGCGCATGAGGGCGGAGAGGCGGATCGCGGGGCGCGCGTAGTCGGTGAAGACCAGGAAGCTCGAGCCGTAGGGGATGAAGCCCTCGGTGAGCGCCATCCCGTTCAGGATGGCGCCCATGCCGTGCTCGCGGATGCCGAAGTGGAAGTTGCGCCCCGCGAACGCGCCGCGCTGGATCGCGGGCGAGTCCGCGATGCGGGTGCGCGTCGAGGGCTCGAGGTCGGCGCTGCCGCCTGCGAGCGACGGTACAAGCGCAGCCGCCGCCTTCAGCACTACGCTGCCGTGCGCGCGCGTTGCGCCCGCCGCGCGCGGCGCGGCCGCCACCAGCCGGTCGAAAAGGTCGGCCGGCACGCGCTTCGCAGCCAGCGCGTCCCAGCGCGCGGCCTCCTCCGGCGCGCGCGCGCGCCACGACTCCATGCCGCGCCGCCACGCCTGGCACTCGCGATCGAGCGCCGCCGCGCGCTCGGCGAACAGCGCACGCACATCGGTCGGCACGAGGAAGGGCGGGGACTCGGGCCAACCGAGCGCCCGCTTGGCGGCCGCCAGCTCATCTGCGCCCAGCGGCTCGCCGTGCGCTTCGCGCGTATCCTGCTTCTTCGGCGCGCCGTATGCGATGTGGCTGCGGGTGATCACAAGGCTCGGGCGCTCGCGCTCAGCCACTGCGCGCTCGATCGCGGCCGCGAGCGCGGCGCGGTCGTAGGGGTCGGCGCGGTCAACTTGCCAGCCGT
>VBOS01000505.1:0-1705 GCA_005893185.1 Candidatus Eiseniibacteriota bacterium | reverse complement strand
TGTGGTTGTCGTCGTAGAGATAGACCAGGTTCCCGAGCCCCCAGTGACCGGCGAGCGAAGCGGCCTCGGAGGCCACACCCTCCATCAGGTCGCCGTCGCTCACGATCCCGAAGACTCTGAAAGCGGAAGGCTGGAAGCCGTCGCCGGGGAAGCGCGCAGTCATCATGCGCGAGGCCAGCGCCATGCCCACGCCGTTGCCGAATCCCTGGCCGAGCGGGCCGGTGGTGGTCTCGACGCCGGGAGTGTGGCCGTGCTCCGGATGTCCGGGCGTGCGGCTGCCGAGCTGGCGGAAACGCATCAGCTCCTCGATCGGGAGGTCGTAGCCCGAGAGATGGAGCATGGCGTAGAGCAGCATCGAGCCGTGCCCGGCCGAGAGCACGAAGCGGTCGCGACCGGGCCACGCGGGATCGGCCGGCTGGTAGCGCAGGAAGCGGGTCCACAGCACGAAGGCGGCATCCGCCATGCCCATCGGCATTCCCGGATGCCCGCTCTTCGCCTTCTCGACTGCGTCAGCCGCCAGGAAGCGGATGGTGTTGACTGCGAGCTGCTCGAGCGCCGCGCGGCTCGCGGTCGGTACGCCGGTGGACGATCCGCCGTTCATCTCGAGCCGCCGCGGTGGTGCCTCATGGGGGTCACTCTACAACTCCGCGCGGCTCGGGGCCTCGAGCGCCACGGTCGCCGCCCCCCACAGCCCGATGCGTGCGTCGAGCAGGAGGGCGACCGGCATGCGCTCGAGCAGCGACTCGAGCCGGCCCTTGGCGTTGAACGCGCGAACGAAGCGCCCGTCACGCAGCACGGTAGGGATGCGCGGCGCGATTCCTCCGCCCACGAACACGCCGCCGAGCGCGAGGCCCGTGAGCGCGAGGTTGCCGGCCTCCGCGCCGTAGACCTCGACCCACTTACGGAGCGCGATCCAGGCGCGCTCGCACGAGCCATCGAGCGCCGCCTCGGTCACGAATGCCGCAGGATCGCTCGCGGCCGCGAACCGCTCCGCCATGCCCTCCGGCTCGGCGCCGCGGCCGGCCGCGGAGAGAAAGCGGTAGAGATCCGCGAGGCCGTGGCCCGAGAGCACGCGCTCTGCGCTCACGTGACCGTAGCGCGCGCGCAGCCATGCGAGCAGCTCGTCCTCGAGCGCATCGTTGGGCGCCCAGTCGGCATGCCCGCCCTCCGATGCGACCGGACGGTGTCGCTCGCGGGCCCAGACCAGGATGGATTCGCCGAGCCCGGTGCCGGCGGCGATCAGCACGCGGTTTCCGAGGGCGCGCTCGCCGCGCTGGAGGAATTCGAGGTCGTCCGCACCGAGGGTCGCGATCCCGCGGCCGGCTGCCTCGAGATCGTTCATGAGCATGACCTCCGCGCCGCCGAGGGCTGCGCTCACTGCATCGCCGCTCACCACCCACGGCAGGTTGGTGGTCTCGCAGCGGTTGTTCACGACCGGGCCCGCGACGCCGAACACGGCGCGCGTAAGGCGGGCGCCGCCTGACGCCTTCACGAAGTCGAGTGCCAGCGCCTCGAGCGAAGGTGCCTCCAGGCTCGCGCGCCGCGCCTCGAGGCGGGGCCCGCGCGGCGATGCGCCATCTTCATAGAGCGCGAGCAGCGTCTTGGTGCCGCCCACATCGCCTGCGAGAATCATGAGCGGGCATCCTAGTCTCGTATCCCGGCCACGGCCAACCCCATGGCCTGCCGCGGCCGGCCTGCGAAACCG
>VBOS01000092.1 GCA_005893185.1 Candidatus Eiseniibacteriota bacterium | reverse complement strand
CGCGCGAGGCCCGGGCGCTGCTCGGCGACCCGCCCCCCGGTGACCCTGCCGTTGTGGACCTCGACGCGGTGCTGCAGGCTGCCTTCGGTGTCCGCCGATAGCCGTTCGGCGTCGGTGGAAGACGACACCCACGAACGAGCGCCTGTGCGGCTGGGGTCGCAGATATTGACCGGTTTCACGGCCCAGAGACCCGACACCTCTTGCAGGTATCCGTCCGAATCGCTTTTCAAGCCCATGACCTGCCGGCCGGGTGAATCGCTTATCGTCATGGCCTCGTGATGGCCGAGTCGGCCTTGACGAACTTGGACGGTGGGGCCGATCGCGACGAGAGTCGGGACCCGGACTCAATGGGCGGTCATGCAAGGCTTCGCATGTGCGGAGCGCCGAAGTCCTGGCGCGCGATCGGCTGGTCGATGCTCGCGCTGGGTTCGCTGAGTGCCATGGCGCCACGACCCGCGCACCCGGAACGTGCCGGGATCATCGTCCCTGCATACCAGAACCCGACGACTGGAACACTCTGGGGGGAGTGCGCGCGGGCTTCATCCCGCGTGCCGCTCGTGGCCGTCATGAACCCCGCGAACGGCCCGGGTTCGGAGGTCGACCCACACTACGTGTCGGCATCCGGTTCGGTCCGATCGGCCGGCGGACGCGTGATCGGCTACGTGTACACGTCCTCGGCCGGGATCCCGCTCGACAGCGTGCTGGCGGAGGTGGATCGCTACCGCGAGTGGTATGCCCTCGACGGGATCTTCCTCGATGGTATGGCGAACGACCCGGATCCTGCGCACGTCGCATGGTACGCGGCACTGCGGGACTCGATCCGGGCGCGCGAGCCCACGTGGCTCGTCGTGGGCGCTCCCGGAATGAACACGCTCCCCGAATACCTAGCGGGGGCGGACATCCTCAGCATCTTCGAGTCCAACGGCCAGAGCTACTTTGACTGGGAGCCCGACACGTGGGTCCGGGACTATCCGGCGTCACGCTTCCTGCACCTCGTGCACACGCTCTCGAGCGCGGACAGCATGCGGCAGGCCGTCGCGCGTGCCCGGTCACGCGGAGCGGACTGGGTTTACGTGACACACGACGGGCTGCCGAACCCATGGGACGAGACGCCGATCTACTGGGACGCCCTCGTCGAAGCGGTCGAAGCCTCAGGCGTGTCGGTGGAGACAACCGCCGAGCTCCGAGGGGGACTGCGTGCGTGGCCCAATCCCGCACGCCGCGCGATCCGTTTCGAGTTGTCCGGTGACCTCGCGCCGCAGGAGATCGAGATTCTCGATGCAGCCGGTCACCTGATCGCCCGGATCAATCCAGCGCCGTTCCCGGAGTGGGACGGGTACGACCAGCGAGGGCGGTCGGTACCGGCCGGAATCTACTTCGCCCGAGTGCGCGGGTCCCGGGCTGAGCCCGTGCGCCTGGCGCTCGTTCGCTGACCTGTTGAGGGGCGAAGAGCCTCAGCGAGAAGGCAGTAGAGAGGCCATCGCGGAGCCGGAGCTTCAGTGGCGGCAAACTCCGCGCACGTCTTCGCTCTGTCGGAGGCGACCCATTCTCCTCGCAGGGCGCCCCTCGAGTGTGCGAGAATCGAGGGCCCGGACGACCCGAGGAACTTCGCAATGAATCTTCGCCCTCTTTGCTGGTACCTCGCGACCGGCCCCGCGTACCGGACGCTATCGCCAGTCGTCCTGCTCGCGCTTCCTCTCGCTGCCGCCTTCGCTCCGATCGCCGGCGCGGCCGCCGTCGCCCCGCCCAGCCGCACCGAGCCGATGGAGCGCTACGAGGACCCCCCCGGCATCCCCGCCGCGGCCGTGCACGCCACTCGCGCGGCGAGCTCGATCACGTTCAACGGCTACACCAGCATCCAAGTGAACGTGAACGCGAGCCAGCAGGACATCATCGGAGATGCGGCGAACGAGCCGTCCATCGTGGTAGATCCCAACAATCACAATCGCATGGTGATCGGCTGGCGGCAATTCGACACGATCGCGTCGAACTTCCGGCAGGCGGGGTTCGGCTTCACCTCGAACGGCGGGGCGACGTGGAGCACAGGCAAGATCAACGCGGGCGTGTTCCGCAGCGATCCCGTGCTGGACGCCGACGGCTCAGGGCACTTCGCCTACAACAGCCTCCGCCAGACGCTTAACAGCGATGTCTTCGAGTCCTCAAACGGCACCACGTGGGGCCCGGCTGTGGCGGCCTTCGGCGGCGACAAGCAATGGATGAAGATCGATCGAGGGCTCAACAACTTCTACCAAGCGTGGAGCACGGCCGGGAACAATTACGCGCCGAATACGTTCAACAAGTCGGTGGACGACGGCGCCTCGTTCGGCGCGCCCGACTCGCTCCCCAGCTCGCCGGTCTGGGGAACGCTCGACGTAGCGCTCGACCACACGCTCTACTTGCGCCGACCTTCGCGTACCACGACGTCGATCTGGGCGGCATGATCGCGACTGGCGGTCCCAACCCCGCGGGCCTGCTCGGCCAGCTCTGGATCGCGGTGGACCGCTCGAACACGTCCCACGCCGGGTGGGTCTACGTGCTCGCCTCCGTGGGCACGCCGACGGACCCCCTGGACATCCATTTCATCCGCAGCATCGATAACGGCCAGACCTGGAGCGCGCCGGTGCGTGTGAATGACGACCCGATCGGCAACCGTGCGTTCCAGTGGTTCGGCACCATGTCGGTTTCGCCTTCCGGGCGAATCGACGCGATCTGGAACGATACCCGGGGCTCGGCCGACAGCACGATCAGCGCACTGTTCTACTCGTACTCCGTGGACGCGGGCGCCCACTGGTCGCCGAACGTGCAGGTGACGCCGACGTGGTCGAGCACCGTGGGCTGGCCGAATCAGCAGAAGATCGGCGACTACTACACGACGGTCTCGGACAACGCGGGCGCCGACGTGGCGTACGCCGCCACGTTCAACGGTGGGCAGAACGTGTACTACCTGCGGATCCCGAACACCGCCGCCGTGGCGGTCGAGCCGACGCCGGCGGTGGGGACGTGGCTCACGAACGCGCCGAATCCGTTCACGAAGTCCACGCTGATCTCGTTCGATGCGCCGGTGGCGGGGGAGTGGGCACGGGTCACGGTGCTCGACATCGCGGGCCGGCACGTGGCCACGCTGCTCGATCGCTTCGTGATCGGCGCGGGGCAGTCAGTGGTGTGGGACGGGCGCCGCGACGGCGGTGCGCGGGCGCCGGCGGGGGTTTACTTCTGCCGGCTCGAAGCGGCCGGCCACGCCGAGATGCACAGGCTGCTGCGGCTG
>VBOS01000502.1 GCA_005893185.1 Candidatus Eiseniibacteriota bacterium | reverse complement strand
GACGTCCGCGCGCGGGATGCCCGGCTCCTTCTCGAGGAAGGTGAACGACATGGCGTCGTGTGCGCCGGCGCTCACCGAGTCGAGGATCGCGCGGGCCGGCGCGACCACGCGCCAATCGCCCACGACCGTTGCGCGCGGGAGCGCAGCGAGGTTCTCGTAGACCACGCCCGAACCCTGGTGCGCGAGCTTGAGATAGGGAGGCGCCCCATCGAGCGCGCGCTCGGTCACCAGAAAGCGCACGTTGAGCAGGCGGAGCCAAGCGGGGCTCTGCTGCAACCGCGCGTCGAAGAAGTCCTGGAACAGGCGAGGCTTCGCTGCGTGATATCCGCCGAGCGATGCGATTCCGAATCCGGCGAAGCGGTTGCTCTGGTATTCCTCGAGCGGCAGGATGCGGAAGTCGCCCGCATTCCCCGCGTGCTCGAGGAACTCCACGACGTCGTCGCGCCCGAGATCGATGTTGCGCGCAGCCACCTCGCCAATCACGGGCTTCATCACGCGCCCGCTCACCGGCCACAGCTCGATCAGCAGCAGCACGAGGAGCGCGGCACTCGCTCCCGCGGCGGGGAGGCTGCCGCGGCGGAAGAGCCAGAGCGTCCCGAGCGCGAGCAGACCCAGCACCGAGACGCGCGCCAGGTCCGAGACGAAGCCGCGAAACGCGAGCTGCGCCAGCTCGGGCGGGAACTGCGCGTGGTGCGCGGAAGCAAACGACGTGTAGGCGTCCGCCATGGCACCCTGCCCGAAGAGCGCGAGAAGCGCCGCTGCGACCAGCACGGCGCCCCCGCCGAGGATCACGCGATCGATCGCTTCGCGCTTGGCCCTGCCGGGGGGGGACCCCAGAGCTGCGCTCACCCCCCACGCCGTACCGAGGGCGGCCGCGAGCTGGAGCAGGAGCAGCACCATCACCGGGATACGGAACTTGTTGAAGAGCGGGAAGTGGTCGTAGAGGAAACCGTAGAGTGGGAAGTGCCGGCCAAACGAGATCAGGATCGCGAGCACACCGAGGAGCAGCGCGAACATCCGCGGTGTCGCTTGCTCCTCGGGCGCGGCCGAAACGAACGCGGGGATCATCAGCAACACCGCCACCATGCCGAGGTACGCGTTGGGGTAGTCCGTGAACGGCATCGTGCCCCAGTAGGTCTGGCCTCCAAACCCCATCCATCCCGGCACGACCAGGGTCGGCAACTCGATGGGGCCGAGCGACCAGGAGGTCGCATATTCGAACCCCACGCCCCCTCCTTCCCCGCCGCCGCGGATCGACCAGCGGGCGTAATCGCGCAGCGGCAGACTGTAGAACCCGGAGATGCCGAACGCGAGCAGCGCAGCGCAGGCCACGGCTGCCGCGCGCAACGAGAGGGGCCGGAGGGCCCCCGGGCGCCTGAAGGCCGCCGCCCACTCGACCAGCACGTAGAGGGCGACGGCGAGCCAGGTGTAGAAGCAGATCTGCACGTGGCCGCGCAGCAGCTGGAATCCACCCGCAAGCGAGAGCCACGCGAGGTCGGAAAGCCGGCCGGCCCGCATCCACCGCGCGGCCAGCCACATGAGGAGCGGGAGGTAGGCCGAGTCCACGAGCTGGCTGCCGTGGCCGTGCGAGCCCACCGCCACCAGGTTGGGGGCGAACACGAACGCCACCCCCCCGATCAGCGCGCCCTCTGCGCTCGCCCCCCACTCCCGCGCGAGCAGGTAGAGGAAGAACCCACCGAGGAAGTAGTAGAGAAGCATCCAGGTCATGTCGGGCAGCGGCACCACCTTCTGGACCAGCGCGAGCGGCCAGTCGGGCGGGTAGATGAGCGGGTTGTACGTTCCGCTCGCGAAGGACGGCATGCCGAGGAAGACGAACGGGTTCCACAGCGGGTAGACGTGCTCTTTGTAGAGCGAGTGCTCCCCGATCCGGACGAAGCCCGCGGGCGCCACCGCGTCGGGCGAGACGAAGGTCCGGCCCTGGAGCGCGACCTCGTGGAAGAAGACCACGACCAGCAACGCGAGCGCGGCCGCGGCCCACCCCGTCGTGAGCGGGCGGATTTTCCCCGGCCGTGGAGTCTCACGGCGCGCGCCCTTCTTCTCAGCCATGCGTTCGGTTCGCGGGAGTGGCCGGCGAAGCGCTCACGAGAGAGCCGCCACCCGGTTCTCGATCTCCCCCACCATCCGCGCGGCGAGCGCTCCCCAGTCGTACGGGCGGGCCAGCGCGCGGCGCGCATCGCGCGGAGCGGGGCGGTCGAGCGCCCGGTGCACGGCGGCCGTCAGGCCGGCGGGGTCCGATGCGAACTGGAGATGGGGAGGGTCCGGCTCGAGGTCGAGCACGGGTGTCGTCACGACGGGGATTCCCGAG
>VBOS01000504.1 GCA_005893185.1 Candidatus Eiseniibacteriota bacterium | reverse complement strand
CACCTACGAAGAGGAGGACGAGAGCGATCCGCGGCCCGGGAAGAAGGTGATGATCCTGGGCAGCGGACCCAATCGCATCGGCCAGGGCATCGAGTTCGACTACTGCTGCTGCCACGCATCCTTCGCGTTGCGGCAGGAGGGCGTGCAGAGCATCATGGTGAACTGCAACCCCGAGACCGTTTCCACCGACTACGACACCAGCGACCGGCTGTACTTCGAGCCGCTGACGCTCGAAGACGTGCTCGAGGTTTTCGAGCGCGAGCGGCCCGACGGCGTGATCGTCCAGTTCGGCGGGCAGACCCCGCTGAATCTCACCATGCCGCTCCACCGCGCCCGCGTGCCCATCCTCGGCACGCCGCCCGACTCCGTGGACCTCGCGGAGGACCGCGAGCGCTTCGTCCAGTTCCTCGACAAGCTCGGCATCGCCCACCCCGCCTCCGGTTCCCGCTCCTCGTGCGCCCGTCGTTCGTGCTCGGCGGCCGTGGCATGGCGATCGTCTACACGCTCGAAGAGCTGCGCCACTACATGAGCCAGGCGCTGGAGAAGACTCCCCAGGGCGCGATCCTCGTCGATAAGTTCCTCGAGGACGCATTCGAGGTGGACGTGGACGCCCTCGCCGACGGCAAGGAATGCGTGATCGGCGGCATCATGGAGCACATCGAGGAAGCCGGCGTTCACAGCGGCGATTCGTGCTGCGTGCTGCCCACATACAAGATCAGCGCTCGCCACCTCGGCGAGATCCGCGACCTCACGCGCGCGATGGCCCGGGCGCTCGGCGTGGTCGGGCTCATGAACGTGCAGTTCGCGATCGCAGACGGCAGGCTCTACGTGCTCGAGGTGAACCCGCGCGCCTCGCGCATCGTGCCCTACGTGTCCAAGGCCACCGGCGTGCCGCTCGCCAAGATCGCGACGCGGCTCATGCTCGGGAAGAGCCTGAAGGAGCTGGGGCTCACGGCGGACCTGACCGTCGATCGCTACTACGTGAAGGCGCCGGTGTTTCCGTTCGTCAAGTTCCCCGGCGTAGACCCCAAGCTCTCGCCCGAGATGCGCTCGACCGGCGAGGTGATGGGCGTTGCGCGCGACTTCGGCATGGCCTTCTACAAGGCGCAGCTCGCGGCCGGCACGCGGCTGCCGTCGTCCGGCAACGCCTTCATCACCGTGAACCTGCGCGACCGTGAGGGCGTCGTGCCCACAGCGCGGCGGCTCGCCGGGCTGGGGTTCAAGCTCACGGCAACGCGCGGCACCGCTTCGGCCTTGCGCGGCGCGGGCCTCGAGGTGGAGGAGACGCTCAAGGTGAGCGAAGGCCGCCCCAACGGCGTGGACGCGATCAAGAGCCAGCGGGTGCAGCTGCTCGTGAACACGCCGCTCGGCGCAGCTTCGTTCCGCGACGGCTGGGCGCTGCGGACGGCCGCCGTGCAACACAACGTCCCGTGCATCACGACGCTCTCCGGCGCGGCGGCGGCCGCCGAGGCGATCGAGGCGCTGCGCACAGGCGGCGTCGAGGTCGTGAGCCTGCAGGAGCTGCACGCCGAGCGCGTGGCGGTGGGGGAGTAGCGGCTGCGGTCGGGCGATCGAGCATCGAGGCCCGTCAGGGTCTTCACTCCGTGCAGCCGGTGGCAACGCAACCTCGGGCTCTCGGGACCGCGGTCGTGACTCGACCCGCTCGGGGTGACGATCTGCCCCTCCCGCAGCTGGCGCTCGTGGAGGGGATCTTCATCGTCGTTGCGGGCGTGATCATCCACCTCCGCCACGCCTCCGGCGCCATCGCGCCGAGATTCCCGATCGCCGCCGAGCTGGCAATCGGTCTTCTCCTCGGTGCAGCGTCGGGCGGGCTCGTCGGGACCGGTCTGCTTCGCTCGCGTCTGGGGCAGCCTGTCGTTCGGTCCGTGCTACCCCTCCACGCCGTGACGTCCGCCGTGTGGTCCACCGTTGTGCTCAGCCTGCTCGCGGGCGTTGGCGAGGAG
>VBOS01000503.1 GCA_005893185.1 Candidatus Eiseniibacteriota bacterium | reverse complement strand
CTTGCCATCGCCGTCGAAGTCGGCGAGCGCCATGGAGTTGACCTCGCCGAGCGCGTCATTCGGGATCTGCCCGTCGGTCGGATAGATGTTGACGTAGGCGAAGTCGGTGTTCTTGGCGTCGTTGTTCACCCACAGCTCGAACGACCCCGTCCCGGCGCCCCGGGTCGCCGTGCCGAGCAGGACGTCCACGCCGTCGGGGGTGCTGGAGCCCCCCCACAGGTCGGCGGTGAGCACTGCTGTGACGTCGTTCTTGTCCTTGGTGTAGTGGCCCTTGCTCGGGCTGGTGGGCAGGTAGCCTTCGTTTCCGTTGGAGCCCTGGTTGATCCAGACGAACCAGTTGAGCTTCGAGGCGTTCCAGTTGGTCCCCGTCACCACGTCCGCACGCTCCTTGCTGAGGACGCCGCCGCCCTGTGTATCCAGCGTGTCGACGGCGAGGGCGAGCACGCTGCCCGCGGCCGAACGGGTGTAGTCGGGGGTCGATTGGAAGAGCGGGTCAGCGTTGTACCTGTTGAGCCACACCGAGATCTGATCGGCCCCGTTGGCGTCGGATCCCAGCACGAGGTCCAGGTCCTTGGCACGGTACTGCGTCTGGCTCGACGGCCAGTCGCGTTCGATGAAATCGCCGTTCGTAAGGCTCAGCACGCGTGAGGCCTGGAGCGAGATGACAAGGAAGGCGACCACCCCGAAGTTGTTGCCGCCGGCGGTGCCGCCGTCTGTGACCCACACCGGCGAGAGTGCTGTCGAGTTGGTGGCGAAGTAGCCGGAAGGTGGCGTGATGTAGACGGCGTAGGGGGCGGTGTGCGGCGGATCGTTGATCGGCGCCTGGATCGAGTAATTGCCGTTGGCGTCGGAAGCGGTGGAAGCTGTGATCGTGGCGCCCCAGTCCTTGGTCAGGCCCACCCAGACGTTCGCGACCCCGGCCTCGCCTGCGTCGTAGACCCCGTTCTTGTTCGCGTCGCGGAACACCTTGCCCGCCACGGCGCCGTAGGCCATGTTGCGGAGGCCGAAGGCCACCCCCGCGGTGTCGCCGTTCGCCATGCTGCCGCTCACCGGATTGGGCGTGCTGGCGAACAGCGAATCGGGCGGGGTCATGGTGACGGTATACGCACCGACCGGAACGTACAGCGTCGCCTTCCCGTAGCTGTCCGTGTACTTCACGTCGCCGCTCGGGGAGGCGGACATCTTGATGCCGGCGTCGCTCTCCTCGCCGGCGTCGCGGTAGCCGTTCGCGTTGATATCGTGGAAGGCGGTGACGTGGACGAACCCGCCGCTGCGCGCCGTGTCGGCGAAGGAGAACGTCTTGCTCGGGCCCACGCTGAGGATGGTGGAATCGGGGCTGGTGAAGACCCCGTACCCGGTCGGGGCAATCTCCTTGAGCCGGTACGAGCCAGCGACGACCTGGAATGCGTAGTGCCCGGTGGCGTCGGTGTGGGTGCTGAGGCTCGAGCCGAGCAGGAGATAGGCGCCCGGGACGCCCGGCTCTCCGGCGTCCTGCGCCCGGTTGCTGTTCTTGTCGTCGTACACGTAGCCGCTGATCGAGTAGAGCGTGCCGCCGGTGTTGGGCACGTTGCGGCTGGTGGCGACCTGAGTCTTTACCGTCGTCTGGGGGTAGGTGCCGTCCGTGTTCCGGCGCGGGCCCGAGGCCGTGAGCTGGACCGAGATCGACTTGATGTCGCCGAGCTTGGCCGCTGGCACCGGGCCGTTCTTCCAGTCCCAGGCGTTCGCGCTGTCCTGGAAGAAGATCTTGAACATCGCCGGAACGTTGCCACCCGGTTTGTCCACGAGCGCGATGCGCTCCGTCGTGCCCCCGTTCGCCCCCGCGACGTTGCCGGTCGAGTCGCCGTACACCTGGCGCACCAGGACGTAGTCGCCGGGATTCGGCGTGTGCTGGGCATCCGCGCCGTCGGGCGCGCTCAGGTCGTTCGCGTCCACCACCCCGTCGTTGTTCACGTCGAGCGTCCAGCGAATGACCTCGGCCCCGGAGTGGTACTTGATGGGTGGCGCGTACGACGTGCCGTCGAGGGGGCGCGGCCGGGGCGATCCGGTGGGATCGTAGGCCAGCGGCGGGGTGTGCGCCGAGACGTTGTCGGGGTACGGCTGCAGGTTGGCGTTGATCAGCACCTGCATCGAGTCCACGTAGGCGATCGCGGGCTGCGGCCGCGGTGTGTAGTCGAGGTCCGCGCCGTAGCCGGCGGAGCGCAGGTCCCGGGTCATCAGGTCCAGCCCGGCCCGGACGGCCTGGATGCTCTCGAGCTGGTTCATCGTCGCGGTCCTGCTTCGGTTTGCGCCGAACAGCACGGCCATGAGCGCGACCATGACCACGCCCAGCACCACGAGCGTGACGAGCAACTCGACGAGCGTGAAGCCCCGGGAGTCGGAAGGCAACTTGGACTGCGGGCCCGCGTGAGCGGACATGGCTATTGTTCCAGGTAGGTGACGGCCTGCACGGTGCAGGCCCGGGCAGGTTTCCATGTGACGTGGACGGTCACTTTCAACAGGTTATCGAGCGGTGCGGCCATGGACTCCACGTCGTAATAACGCTCGAGGCCGCCTGCGCCTCCGACCTGCTCGGGCGCCCCCGCCGGGTGCCGGCCGGCGGTCAGAGAGGGGTCGCCTGCTGCCACGTTGTGGAGCTGCTCGATCTTCTCGCGCGAGAGCTGGCTGGCCTCGGTCCGCAGCCGGTCCTGCACCTGGACACGGGTGCCCGTGGGGAAGAGCTGGGCGACGCCGAGCACCCCGATGGAGAGGACGACGAGCGCCATCAGCAGCTCCACGAGGGTGGTGCCGCGCTCCGGATCGGACCTGCGATGAATTCGAGTGGTCATGGGTCTCCTCAACGAATCAGGGCCAGGCCCGAGACCTGGATGGATAGGGTGTCACGGACTCCCCTGGGATCCTTGAGGACGATTTCCCCTGACCCCGAGAAGCGCCCGTCGGTGAGCGCGGAGATGGTCGTTCCGGTCACGCCACCTTCGACCAGACTGGCGCGGTCGAGGGTGATCTCTCTTGGGAACGCGAAGGGCCCGAACGTCTGGCTCGTGGCCAGGTCCTGGACCGAATAGCTGTTGGTGGCCGTCGAGAAGGTCAGCCTCTGGTCGTGCTGCATCCCGATCGCCTTCTGGCGCGAGAGGCGCAGCTGGCCGAGCAGGGTCTCGGTCCCGGCCTGCAGCAGGTGCGAGCGGCGGAAGCTCTGGAACGCCGGGACGCTCATTCCGAACATGATGCCGAGAAGCACGAGGACGACCGAGGTCTCGATGAGTGTGAAGCCGTTGGCTTGTTGCGAGTTAGTTTTCATGCCAACTACCCATGCGCAACCAACGTGCCGCGTGTCGCACCGCGGCACGCTGCACGGATAGATGTCACGTTCCTGAAAAGCGGCGCAACTGCGTGCCGCGTGGGGGGCTCGCCCGGTGGCGCTCTGCACGCCGTACGGCAGGATGGAACGTCCTCGCGGGTGGTCAGCGACCCGTATGATTCGGGGCGCCACCGCCCACAGCCGGGGGGTGGAAATCCCCACCGGCGGAGGCGGTGGGTCAGCTCGGGAGGATGAGGTCGCCGGCGAGCCGGGCCCGGGCCGCGGATTCCTCTCCGTCCAGGACGTCCGGGTACTCGGGGGGCAGCTCGCGCAGGCTCTCGACGAAGAGCGGAACGTCCTCGGCAGGGCCGGCGTCGGCATCCGGCCCGGGGGCGACGCGCAGGATCTCGTAGAGCGTTGTGCGCTGCGCAGGGGTGAAGCCGGCCTCGCGGATCAGCGTCTCCAGCTCGGCCACGGTCGCCTTGTTCACGTGCCCGGTCGCCAGGTGCACGTTCTCCTCGTAGAGCGTGCCGCCGAAGTCGTCAGCCCCGAACTGGAGAGCGATCTGGCCGGTCTTCTTGCCCTCGCTGAACCACGAGGCCTGGACGTGGTCGAAGTTGTCGAGGTAGAGCCGCGCCGCCGCCAGCACCCGCAGATAGCGCGAGCTGCCCGCCACCTGCTTCACCTTGGCCTCCATCGGCGTGTTGCCGCGCTTGTAGGACCAGGGCACGAAGGCCGTGAAGCCGCGGGTCTCGTCCTGGAGGCTGCGGACGTAGTCCAGGTGCTCGATGATCTCGGCGTCGGTCTCGACGTGGCCGTACATCATGGTGGCAGTCGAGCGCATCCCGACCCGGTGCGCCTCGCGGTGGACGTCGAGCCACGCCTCGGGCCCGCCCTTCTTGACCGAGATGCGCGTGCGCACGCGCTTCGCCAGGATCTCCGCCCCCCCGCCGGGCAGCGTGCGCTGGCCGGCTTCGTAGAGCTGCTCGAGCACGCCACGGATCGAGAGCCCGCTGACCTCGGCCATCTGGTGGATCTCGGGCGCCGAGAAGAAGTGGGGCGTGATGTGCGGGTAGCGCCGCTTCGTCTCGCGCACGATCGCGGGGTAGAACTCCCACGGGATCGCCGGGTTGAGCCCGCCCTGCAGCAGCACGGTCGTGGCCCCCAGGCGGTCGGCCGCCGCCAGCATCTTCATCACCCCTTCGACGTCGTGCGTGTAGGCGTCGGGGGCGTTGGCGCCCGGCTTCCGGTAGAAGGCGCAGAAGTGGCAGTCCACCGTGCAGACGTTGGTGTAGTTGGGGTTGGTATCGATGACGTAGGTGACGAGCCGGGGGTCGGTCTTCCGCGTCCGGACGTCGTGGGCGAGGGATCCCAGCTCGAGGAGCGGGGCCTCGGAGAGCAGATGGACGCCTTCGGCGGGGCTCAGGCGCTCGCCGGAGAGGATCTTGCGCTCGATCGTGGGCCACATGGAAGTGGCGTACGATACACTGGTGGGCGCCGGCGCGTCGAACGGCGGATCGGCGGCTCTACTTCTCCCGCCAGTTGAGCGTGACGAACTGGCCGCCGTACTTGGCGAGCGCGATCGAAATCGCCTCGCTGCGTCTTGCCGCGGACGACCAGGCCGCCGAGGATCCACGCCTGGCCGTTGAGCTGGAGGTCACCCTCGATGTAGACCAGCCCTTTGTAGGTGAACGTCGAGTTGAGAGTCAGGTCACCGTCCACGTAGAGCATGCCCTCGCCGTCCTGGCCATGGATCGCGAACGAGCCCGACTGGTTCTGGCCGATGCCGTCGTTGTCGAGGTAGGTGATGGCGTTCAGGTTCGTCGGGACGCTGGACCTGGGCGCCCCGACCCACGAATAGAAGTCGGCCTGCGACATGCCGAACGCGTCCCACGGGCCGGTGTAGAACCCGACCTGGTTGGAGGCGTTGGCGGTGGGCACACCCTGCTGGAAGGCGCCTCCGCCATTGTTGGTGCCACCGCTGGTCCACGATCCGTAGAGATCCGTGCCGTTGTTCATTTCGTAGGGCTGGCAGGGATTCGTGGCGGGCGGAAGGCGGCCGTTCTCCCCGTACCAGGCGGGCGTGTTCGCGCTGTGGTTGTAGCCGCACACCACGGCGTTGCCGACGAAGTCGATGTCGTGGTCGGCGACGAACGCCCCCTTGCAGAACACGTTCACGGGCTTCTGGATGACCTCTGTGACCACGCGCTTGACCGCGCTGCCCTGCCAGCCGGCAGCTGTGATCACGTAGATGGGCAGTCCGGTCGCGGTGTTGACCGGAGGGGTCAGGGTCTGGTCGTACCGGTAGATCACGGTGCGCGCGGCGTCGGTCTTGAACTGGAAGGTGAGCGCGTCAGGGCCGCGGGTCGTGGGGCTATAGTTCAACCACTGTCCCACCGGCTGCTTGGTCTCGACCGCGATCGAGTCGGTGCCCAGAACCGGCACGCTGCCCGCCGCGCACAGGAAGATCTGGCCGACCGCCTTGGGATTGTTGGCGGGCAGCGCGAGGTCGCCGCTCCGGATCCGGGAGAGCGCCTCTCCAATGCCGGCCTCGGCGGTGTTGAGCGCCTCGGACTGGCGTAGGTCGTGGCCCGCGACCTTGCGGTTGACCGAGATGCTCATCATGAGCACGGCGGCCAGCAGCGCCATCACCAGCAGCACGAGCAGCGCCATCACCAGCGCCACCCCGCGCTCCCCGCCCGCGGGCGGATGGCTTCCCGGCTCCCGCGCGCGCGTCATCGGATGAACACCACCACGGGCGCCCTGGTGGTGTTCATCCGATGACGCGCGCGAGATCGGTGAGGTAGGGCGGCGACGGGGTGGAGGGATAAATACCGTAGTTGAAGTTGTTCACCGTGAGCGCCGGCACGAAGTTGAACACCGATCCACCCGACGGATCCACGCCGACGCTGGGCAGCGTGCCGAGGTCGGTGTAGTAGATGCGGACGCCGCCGCCGTAGTCCGAGTCGCTGGCGCGCCAGCCCATCGCGATGTCCTTGCCGCTCGCGCCGCCGAAGTCGGCGGAGATGAGCGAGGTCACGATGCCCGGGGCGTCCACCGCGCGGAGCGGCTTGAAGTTCATCGGCACGCTCAGGTCGCGATTGTGCAGGTAGACCAGCTGGCCGCTCGCGGATCCGGACTGCGTGCCCGCCACCACGTCCGTGTACCCGTCCCCGTCGATGTCCAGACAGGCCAGGGACGTCACCGCCCCGCTGCTGAAGTTCTGACCCGACTGGTAGACGAACCGGGCGCCGGTCGCCTTGCTCACGAACTTGAAGAACAGGACCTGGCCGTTGTAGTTCCCGGTCTTGGTTCCGACCACCAGGTCCTTCATGCCGTCGTTGTCGAGGTCGGCGAGCGCCATGGAGGTCACCTCGCCCAGCTTGCTGCTCGGGATCAGGCCCGCCGGCGGATAGATCTCGACCTGGGTGTACGTCGGACTCGCGGCGTCGCTGGCGGCCCAGATCTCGATCGTCCCCTGCCCCGCGGTCGATGACTTGGTGCCCGCGATCAGGTCCAGCTTGTTTCCGCCCGCGCAGTCGTATGCCAGCACGGACTGGACGTTGCCCCGGTCCGCTGTCGTGTACGAGAGACTGGCCGTGGTCGGCAGGAAGCCCTGGTTACCGCTGCTGTTCTGGTCGAACCACACGAACAGGTTCCCGGCCGTCGCGTACTGGGTGCCGGTCGCGACGTCCGGACGGTTGAAGGGCGACACGTTCGCGTCCAGGGTGTCCACGACCAGCGAGAGCACCGAGTTTGCCGCGTCCCGCGTGTAGCCGGTCGGAGGGTTGGACGTCGGGCTGGGCGTGGGTGCGAACAGCGGAGTCGAGTCGTACAGATTGAACCACACCGAGATGTTGTCGCTGCCGCCCGCGTCGGCGCCCAGCACGATGTCGTTGTCGCCGTGCGCGTGGTCGGTCTGGTTGCCGGTCCAGTCGTTCTCCATGAGGTTGGCGCTGCCCAGGCTCAGCACGCGGCTGGCGTTGAGGGAGATGATCTGGTACGCGACCACGCCGAAGTTGTTGTTCGAGAGCGTCTGGGCGGCAGTCAGCCAGATCGGAGAGATCGCGGTGCGGCTGGACGCGAAGTAGCCGTTCGGCACGACGAAGTAGATCGCGTAGGCCTTGGTGTGCGGCGGGTCGTTGATCGGGACCTGGATCGAGTAGTTGCCGCTCCCGTCCGTGCTGGCGTAGCCCTGAACGGTCACGCCGGCGTCTGAGGTCACGCCGACCCACACGCCCGAAATCCCCAGCTCGCCGGCATCGAGGACGCCGTTGCGGTTGTTGTCGCGGTAGACATTGCCCCGCACGGTGGCCATCGGGCTCTTGGTCATGGCGAAGATGTGCGTCGTCGAGCCGCCATCCACCATGGTCCCCGACTGCGGATTGGTGGAGTAGACGAAGAAAGAGTCGGGTGGCGTGCACGTGATGGAGTAACCGCCGGTCTGCACGAAGACCGGGTCGTACCCACCGTTGCCGGTGTAGCTCGTGGTGCCCGCCGGATCGAGTCGGATCGAAACGCCCGACATCCCCAACTCGCCCGGGTCCTGGAGGAGGTTCGCGTTCATGTCCTCGAATACCGTCACGTTGGCGGTCCCGCCATGGCGGAGGGTGTCGGCGAACATGCGTGAGGCCGCGGGAGGGATCGTGAGGACAAAGGAGTCGGGGGAGTCGAAGCTGCCGTAGTTCGGGAGCGGCGTGTGGCGCAGCGTGAAGGTCCCGGCCGGGGCGCGGATCGTGAAGCTACCCGCGATGTTGGTGGCCGCCGTGTAGGTCCTGCCCAGCCGCACGTTCACGCCGAAGATTCCGCTCTCCCCCGCGTCTTTGACGTGGTTCTTGTTGGCGTCGTTGTAGATCGTTCCGGTGACCGCGTAGGTGGGCACGCCCCAGTTGGGGACGTTGCGCGCGGCGTTCACCTCGGTGGTCAGGACCGTCTCCGCGTAGTTGCCGCGGGCGTCGGGCTTGGAGCTCGGGGCGGTCACCTTGACGATGACGCGGTCGACGTCGGCGAGCTGGGCCTCCGGAATCGGACCGCTCGCCCAGTTCCACGGCGTCGTCTGGCCCTTGAGGTAGACGGTGTAGAAGGGGGCGACCGTCCCGCCGGGCTTCCGGACCAGCGCGACGGCCTCGTTCTTGTCCGGGCCGTTGGACCCTGCGAGGTTGCCGACCGAGTCGCCCAGCACCTGCCGCATGAGCACGAAGTCGTCGGGGTTCCGGGTGCGCGCGGCCTCGGTGCCGGTCAGGTCGTTCGCGTTCACCTGACCGTCGTTGTTGACATCCAGCGTGTAGCGAATCAGCTCGGCGCCGGTCCGATACTTCATCGGGGGCTGCCACGCCGTCCCGTTCAGCGGCGCTGGTTTGGGACTGCCGGTCGGGTTGTAGGCGAGCGGCGGAGCATGCGGCGCTGTGCCGTCCGGGTAGGGCTGGAGGTTCTCGCAGAGGATCAGCTCGGTCGAGTCCACATAGACGATGGGCTGCTGCGGGGGCGTGGCGTCCTGGTCCGCGCCGTAGCCGGCCGAGCGCAGATCGTCGGCGATCATGTCCATCGCGGAGCGCGCCGCCTGGGCAGACTCGATGTTGTTCATGGTCGACGTCTTGCCGCGGTTCGCGGTCATGAGCACGGCGGTGAGCGCGAGCGCCACGATCGCGATCACCGTGAGGGTGACCATCAGCTCAACCATCGTGAAGCCACGGGGCGAACGCCCGAACGCCGGCCCGGGCTCGTGTGAATTCGAGACGCGCAGCATGTCGTCACCGCCTCACGTAGGTAATGGCCGTGTCGGAGCGCAGATCCGGGTAGATCCACTCCACGGTCACGGTGATCTTTCGCAGGTTGTCGAGCGGCGAGGCCAGGGTGGAGACATCGTAGTGGCGCTGCCAACTTCCGATGGTTCCCAGCACCTCGTTCGCAGTCCCGGCGGGATGCCGCCCGTCCGTGAGCGCGGGATCCGACCAGGTGAGGACCTGCAGGTCCTCGACTTTCTGCTGGGCGTATCCGCTCGCCTGGGTCAGCAGCTTGTCCGAGACCTGGCCGTGCGTGGCGGCCGGGATGAGCCGGCCGAGCGCCAGAATGCCCGTGGTCATCACGACGATCGCGATCAGCACCTCGATCAGCGTGATGCCGCGTTCGGAGCGTTGCCGCGAGATTCGGCGATTCATGGGGACTCCTACTGCAGCAGCACCAGCCCGGAGAGCTGGACGTTGATCGTGTCCGCCAGGCCGCCGAGCGTCTGCAGGATCACCATGCCCGAGCGATCGGCGCGCCCGTCGGCGTTCATCGTCACCATCTGCCCCGTCAACGTGCCAGCGCTCCACACGTAGTTCACGTCCTTCGGGAACTTCCACATCCCCGTTGGCGCTTCTCCGGTGTTGTGGATGTGGTAGTCCACGCCGTACGTGCCCTGAAAGAGGTGCATGATCTGCGGCTTGCTGGTCGCCATGGCTTTCTGCCGCGCGAGCTGGAGCTGGCCGGCCAGGTTCTGGACCGCGCCCTTGAGCTGGAGGCTCCGATTGAGCCTGAGCAGCGCCGGAACCGAGAAGGCAGCGATGAACCCGAGGATGAGGATCACCACTGACATCTCGATCAGGGTGAAGCCTCGCGCCCCGCGAATCTTCCACGTCATGGTTTCGCTCTCTCGAGTTCAATGTGTCGTCCAGTCTCGTGCTGGCTCGACGCCGCGTCACCGTATCGGCGAGGCCAGCCCGCGCCTTGAGACACGCAAGAGCAGGACCAGAGCGCGAAATGCCTCAGCGGCCTGGAATTTCACCCGATCGACCGCGGATGGGGCGCGAATGGTGCGGAAGGGCGCGCCTGGAGCGTGCAGGCTGCAGCGGTGCCACGATCGCGTGAAGCGAGCGGCACCGAGAATGCGCGGGGGAACCTTGCAGAGTGCAAGGTTCTCGTCGAGGAGCGCGGGCTGCTGCGGGCCCGCCTACGCTACCGGTCGCCTCCGAGGATGCGGCCGAGCCCGCCCAGGATCGAGCCTTCCTCGCGTCCGCCGCCGCCGGTCTGCGGGGCGGCGGCGTAGATGCGGCTCGCGAGGCGGCTGAACGGCAGCGACTGGAGCCACACGCGTCCCGGCCCGCGCAGCGTCACGTAGAACAGGCCTTCGCCTCCGAAGAGCGCGGTCTTCAGGCTGCCGGCGAACTGGATGTCGTACTCGACCGATGGCTGCATCGCCACGATGCATCCGGTGTGCTCCTCAAGCATCCCGCCGGCGTGCACGAACGCCCAGCCGTCACCCTGCAGCCGCTCGAGGATGAAGCCTTCGCCGCCGAAGAGGCCCACGCCGAAGCGCCTCGTGAAGGCGATGCCGATGCTCACGCCTCTGGCCGCGACCAGAAACGAGTCCTTCTGCGCGATCAGCTCGCCGCCGATCTGCGCGAGGTGGATGGCGACGATCTTGCCCGGGTAGGGCGCGGCGAAAGCGGCGCGCCGCTTCTCCGTACCCTTGTTCAGGAACACGCTCATGAACAGCGACTCGCCGACCAGCAACCGCTTTCCCGCCCCCACCAGGGCGCCCATCACGCCGCCGGTCTGCTGCGTGCCGTCGCCGAAGATCGTCTGCACCTCGATCCCGTCCTCGAGGTACATCATGGCGCCGGCCTCCCCGATCGCGGCCTCGCCGGGATCGAGCTCGATCTTCACGAACTGCATGTCGTCGCCGAGGATCTGATAGTCCACTTCGTGCATGCTGGCCATGGGCTCTCCTTCCACCGCCACCCTAGGACTGCAGGTTTAAGTCCGCTCGGGGACGATCCTACCTACGCGTGAGCCGGGCCAGCGGTTGCCGCCCGGCCGTCAGTCGTGAGCGATCAGGTCGTGCCGGCGAAGCAGCTCCTCGAAGCGCTCGAGCCCCTTCAGGTCCTCGGGCCCCAGCCGGTAGTGGAAGCGGCGCAGGTAGGCCTCCATCTCCGCCGGCGTCCAGCCCGCCTCGGTCTGCTGGCGCGCGACCTCGGGAAGACTCGCGAGCCCGGCGGCGAGCGATGCGTCGAGGAAAGCGCCCAGCTCGGTCTTGACCGCTGCCTCGAGCGTGCCGCGCACCGCCCACAGCGCGTACACGAACGGCAGCCCGGTCCACTCCAGCCAGTCGCTGCCGAGATCGAGCGCATGCGTGAAGCCTTGCGGCGCCTGGCTCCGCATCCGCATCGCGCGATCGCCGATCATGAGCAGGGCGTCGCCTTGCGCGGGCTCGAGGCCGCGCACATAGCGCACCCCCGGGAGCCCGCGCCGCACGTCGAGCAGGAGCCGCAGCAGCTTGATCGAGGTCGAGGTCTCGGGAGTGATCGAGACCAGCGCGCCGGCGAGCGACCCCGCCGGGCGGCGCGAGAACAGCAGGACCGATTGCACGGTTCCGCGCGCGGCAACGCCCAGAGCCGGCTGCAGCATCTCGAATCGATCGGTCAGCCTGAGGAAATCCGCGCTCGCCATGAGCCCGAGGTCCACCGTGCCGGC
>VBOS01000501.1 GCA_005893185.1 Candidatus Eiseniibacteriota bacterium | reverse complement strand
CAGCCGGCTCCTGGGCTCGATCAGGCTGCGCCACGCCGGCTTCTCGCGCCACTGCAGGAGCTGTTGCGACGAGGGTTCGAAGATGACGTAGACGGAGTCGAGCCGGTCGATCGTCGTCAGCAGGTCGGAAGGGCCCGTGACGCGCGCGCCGACCTCCAGCAGAGTTCGCCCCACGCGGCCCTCGATCCGGGCGCGGACATCGGTGTCGTCCAGGTCCTTTTTCGCCTGGTCGTATGCGGCCTGGGCCGCATCGTGCTCCGCGCGAGCATTGTCCACGTCCTGCTGCGCAACCACTTGCTGCGCCAGCAGCGGCACCACGCGGTCGAGGCTCTGCTTCGAGTTTTCGAGCCGGGCTCTTGCGCTGCGGAGGGCCGCCTCGTACTTGACCTTGTCGAGCCGGTAGAGGAGATCGCCTGGCTTGACGATCGCGCCTTCGGTGAAGGGGCGCTGCTCGATCACGCCTTCGACTCGCGAGCGCACCTCGATACGCCGGTACGGCGCGACCTCGCCCGGGAACTCGAACGTCTCGGGCACATCGCGCGGAACCACAGCTACGACCGAGACCTCGGCGGGAGGGAAGCCGCTGAAGCCCGCGTTCCGGGGCTGGCAGCTGGAGAGAAAGACGGCCGCGGTCGCGATGAGCGTAATGCGAACCGCGGCGACGGAATGTTCGAGGGGCTGGCTCACGCGGAATTCTCGGGGACGAAGTTCTGCGGCCCGAGCGGGCACACTGTAGCAGGTTGGCCCCGACGTTTCCCTTGAGGCGCCCGAGCTCGGTTCTGCATCGCCCCCAGGCGGTAATGAATCCCCATCCGCCGCCCAGCTCGCTGACCGCCGGCATCCCTAATCGCGGTCGAGGCTCGCTCCGGCGTCGGGCGGCCATCGTCAGGTACTCTTCTTCCGTGCTGCCATCCGAACGAGGGCCGTCGGCGGGTTCGAGCTTCTGGCTGACGCGGTTCCTCATCCTCCGCCTGCTGGGCTTCGTTTACTTCTTCGCGTTCCTCTCGGCTGCGAAGCAGGTGCTGCCGCTCATGGGCAGCGAAGGGTTGACGCCCGCGTCCGCTTGGCTCGACCAGGTCGGCGGTGCGCTCGGGTCGCGCCTCGCGGGATTCATGCAGATTCCGAGCGTCTTCTGGATCAACGCTTCGGACCGGGCGCTGGTCGGCGCGGCGTGGCTCGGCGCCGCGCTCGCGCTCCTCGTCATCGCCGGGCTCGCGAACGCGCTGCTGCTCGGGCTCATGTGGGCGCTCTACATGTCGTTCGTGCACGTGGGGCAGGAATGGTACGGCTACGGCTGGGAGATCCAGCTCCTCGAGACCGGCTTTCTCGCCATCTTCTTGTGTCCGCTGCTCGATCCGCGCCCGTTCCCGCGCCGGCCGCCGCCACGGGCCGTGCTGTGGCTGTTCCGCTGGCTCATCCTCCGCATCATGCTCGGCGCCGGGCTCATCAAGCTGCGCGGCGACTCGTGCTGGCGTGATCTCACATGTCTCGACTACCACTACCTCACGCAGCCGATCCCCAATCCGCTGTCGCGCTGGTTCCATTTCCATCCGACCGCCGTGCACAAGACCGAGGTGCTGTACAACCACTTGGTCGAGCTGGTGTCGTCCTGGTTCGCGCTGGCGCCCGACATTCTGCGGAGTCTGCGGATCACGGGCGGCGTCGCCATGCTGGCGTTCCAGATCTCGCTGATCCTGAGCGGCAACCTGTCGTTCCTGAACTACCTGACGATCGTGCCGATCCTCGCCTGCTTCGACGACGATTTCCTGCGGAGCTTCCTGCCGCGACCGCTGGTGGCGGCGGCGGCTCGCGCCGCGGAATCGGCTGCGCCGTCGCGCGCCCAAACCGTCGTCGCTCGCGTGCTCGTGGTGTTGGTCGCGCTGCTGAGCCTGCCCGTGGTGCTGAACCTCGTCTCCGCGCGCCAGGTCATGAACACATCGTTCGACCCGCTCGACCTCGTGAACACGTACGGCGCCTTCGGGACCGTGGGCCGCGAGCGCTACGAGATCGTATTCGAGGGGACGCGCGACTCGATTCCCGGCGACGCGACGCGCTGGATCGCGTACGAGTTCCCGGCCAAGCCCGGCGACCCGATGCGGCGCCCGCCGGTCATCGCGCCATTCCAGCCGCGGCTCGACTGGTCGATCTGGTTCGCGGCCATGTCGACGCCGGACCAGTATCCGTGGACGCTGCACTTCGAGTGGAAGCTGTTGCACGGCGACCGCGGCGTGATGAGCCTGCTCGCGAACGATCCGTTCCCCGGCGCCCCGCCGCACTGGATCCGCGCTTCGTACTACCGGTACGAGTTCGCGCCGCCCGGCAATCCGGGCCACGCCTGGTGGGAGCGGCAGCGCGTGGGCGACTGGCTGCCGCCGCTCTCGGCCGCCGACCCGCGCCTGCGGCAGATCGCCATCGAGCGCGGCTGGCGACCGGCGCCGTGACGAGAGGCGTGAGGTCGCACCACCGCCGCGTCCGGCGTCCGTCGTTCGGGATCGTGTAGCATTCGGCGGCGACCGAGTGGCGGTCCCCGGAGCGACGCGAGCCCCGCGGAGGTCGTGATCCTCCCGCACGGGGGCGCGCGCATGGGCCAAGGAACAGGGCGGCGAGATCGTGCAGCCGATCGGCGGCGACCCCCGGGAGATCACTGCGAGGTTTCGGGATCCCGCCGGGAATCTGATCGGGTTGTATCAGGAACCGGCCTGAG
>VBOS01000500.1 GCA_005893185.1 Candidatus Eiseniibacteriota bacterium | reverse complement strand
GCCCTCGAGCACGAACGGCTGGAACGGGGAGTCGGGCCAGGTCGTGATCTGGATCGGCACCAGCTCGCATGCCACGTCGCCCTTCCGGGCGATCTCGATGCGCGCGATCATCGAGAGCTTGTCGTCGGGATCCTTGTTGCCGCCGAAGATGAAGTTCCCGAGCGAGTAGAGGATCGGGGCGCCACGGTAGACCTCGACGCCTTGCAGCCGGTGCGGGTGGGCGCCAAGGACTGCCTTCGCGCCGACGTCGACGCACATGTGCGCCAGCTCGATCTGGTAGTCGCGCACATCGTACGAGCCCTCCTTGCCCCAGTGGAAGAAGGGAATCGCCGCATCCACCTTGTGCACCAGCTTGCGCAGGTCCTCCTGTGCCATGCGCTTCATGCACTCGAGGTCTTCGTAGCAGCCGGCCACGCCGGCACGGTGCTTAAGTGCGTACACCGCTTCGGGCTCGAGCATGTCGGGGGGGGCCTGGAAATAGTAGCCGAGGAAACCGATGCGCACGCCGTTGCGCTTGAGGACGAGCGCCCGGCGCGCGACCTTTTCGCGCTCGCCCGCTCCGAACCAGGCGATGTGGGCGGCATCCAGCGTCGCGATCGTGTCGGCGAGCCCCTGCGCGCCGTAGTCCATGAGGTGATTGTTGGCGAGGGTCACGGCGTCGATGGAAGCGGCCTCGAGGATCTTCACGAGCTCGGGGTGCGCGCGGAAGTTGAAGTTCTTCACGAGCTTCTCGCCGCGCGCGGTGAACGGGCACTCGAGATTGACGAGTGCAAGGTCCGCCGCGTCCAGAACGTCGCGAATGCCGCGCGAATAAACCGGCCACACGTACTCGGGGAGCACGCCGCCTTCGAGCATCTCGTCCACGTGCGTCTCGAGGTTGTAGCCGAGCGTGGTGTCGCCCGCGACCGCGAGGGTGGCGACATGACCGGCGGGGCGGGGGCGCGTCGCCGGCGCGTTGGACGCGGGCGTGGCCTCCGCCCCTGGCGCCTGGGAGCGCGCGCCGCGCGCAACGATCAGCCCGGCCACGAGGCCGGTCGCGCGCAGCAGGAACTCACGGCGTCTCATGGGGCCCGATTCAAGCACAACGCGCGATGGGCGCGCGAGCAGGTCACGGAGATGGCGGCCGCGGCGTCGCGGTCGGCGTCCCCGGCGTTCATTCCTGAGGCGCGGCTGCCGGAAGAGACCGCACCGTCGTGAAGGTGCTGCGGTTGCGCTGACGCGCCCGGTCGTCCAAGCTGGTCTGGACGTCCGAGATTGCCCGCGGGCTGCCGAGGTCGAGGCGCGCCGCGGGCCCCTTCATCGGGCAGGGACCATCCCATGATCGTCATGAAGTTCGGCGGCACGTCGGTGGGCGTGCCGGAACATTTCGCGGTGGCGGTGCGGCGGGTGCGCGACGCGGGGCCGCTCGACCCGGTGGTCGTTGTGAGCGCGCTCTCCGGTGTCACCAATTTGATTGTCGAGTTCTGCCGACTGCCCGAGCGCCGCGCGGAGCTGGCCGAGCGCCTGGTCGAGCGCCACGCGGAGTGGATGCGCGCGACCGGCGTGCGCCCCCACGAGGCCCACGACCTGCTCGACGCCTGGCGCGACGAGACGGCGGCGCTCAGCGGACGGCGCGACCCGCTCTCCGCCCAAGACCGCGACCGCCTGCTGTCGTACGGCGAGCGGCTCTCGGCCGCGCTCTTCGCCGCTGCGCTGTGCGCGGCAGGCGCGGATGCGGTCGCGCTGCTGGCTGGCGATTCGGGGCTCGTGACGGACGAGCGCTTCGGCGCAGCGCATCCGCTCCCCGAGGCTGCGCGGCTGCTCTCCGAATCGCTCGCCCGCCGCCCGCCCATCCCGGTCGTCACCGGCTTCCTCGGGCGCACGGCCGACGGCCGCGTCACCACGCTGGGGCGCGGCGGCTCCGACTACAGCGCCGCCCTGATCGGCGCGGCACTCGGGGCTACGGAGATCCAGATCTGGACCGACACCAGCGGCCTGCTCTCGGCCGACCCGCGCATCGTGCCCGAGGCGCGCCCGGTGCCGCTCCTCTCGTTCGCGGAGGCGAGCGAGCTGGCCTACTTCGGGGCGAAGGTGCTTCACCCGAAGACCTTGCTGCCGGCGATGGAGCGCGCGATCCCGGTGCGCGTGCTCAACACGGGGCGGCCCGAGGATCCGGGCTCGCTCGTCACGCCCGCCGCGGGCCCCGCGGACAGCGCGTGGCGCGTGAAGTCGATCGCGTGCAAGAAGGGCATCACCGCCGTCACCGTCGCATCGACCCGCATGCTGCTCGCCTA
>VBOS01000499.1 GCA_005893185.1 Candidatus Eiseniibacteriota bacterium | reverse complement strand
GCATCGCCGCAGCTCCCGGCGGCGGTGCGGCAGAACGGGATCTCGATCATCAAGGCCAACACCGACATCCTGGGCGTGGTCGCGCTCACATCGACGGATCCACGATACGACGCGGCCTACCTGACGAACTACATGAAGCTCTACGTCGAGGACGAGCTCAAGAGCGTGCCGGGGATCGGCAACGCAACGACCTTCGGCGGGCTCCAGTTCTCGATGCTGATCCAGCTCGACCCCGACAAGATGGCGCAGCTCGGGATCACGGTGAACGACGTGGCCGACGCGGTCCGGGAGCAGAACGCAACGAACCCCGCCGGCCGCCTGGGCCGCGAGCCCGCGCCGCCGGCCACGGAGCTGACGATCCCGGTCACGACGGTCGGGAGACTCCAGACGCCCGATGAGTTCAACGACATCGTCGTGCGCGCCGAGCCCAACGCCTCCGTGGTACGCGTGCGCGACGTGGGGCGCGCAGTCCTGGGCTCGCAGAACTACGACTTCGTGGGCCGGCTCAACGGGCGGCCGACCGCGCTCGCACTGCTGTACCTGCGGACCGGCGCCAACGCGCTGCGGGCGCGCGAGGCGGTCGCCCGGCGCGTCGCGGAGCTGTCGAAGAACTTCCCGCGGGGCGTGACGGCCAGCGTGCCTTTCGACACCACCCCGTTCGTCAAGGCCTCTATTCGGGAGGTCGTGATCACCCTGCTCGAGGCGCTGCTCCTCGTCGCGCTCGTGGTCTTCGTGTTCCTGCAGAGCTGGCGCGCCACGCTGATCCCGATGCTGGCGGTGCCGGTGAGCGTCATCGGCACGTTCCTGGGCCTCAACGCTCTGGGGCTCTCGATCAACGTGCTGACCTTGTTCGCACTGGTGCTCGCGATCGGGATCGTGGTGGACGACGCGATCGTCGTCATCGAGAACGTCGAGCGGATCATGGCCACCGAAAAGCTCCCGGCGCGCCAGGCCGCAGACCGGGGCATCCAGCAGGTGGCTCCGGCGCTGGTCGCGATCGTGCTCTCGCTCGTGGCGGTCTTCGTCCCCGTGGCGTTCACAGGCGGCGTCACCGGGGCGCTGTTCCGACAGTTCGCCATCACCATCGCGATCTCGGTCGTGCTGTCGGGGATCGTCGCGCTGACGCTGACCCCTGCGCTGTGCGCCTTGCTCCTCAAGGAGGCGAGGGAGTCGCACACCCGGGGGCCGTTCGGCGTCTTCAACCGCCTGTTCGACCGGGGCCGCAACACGTATGTGCGAAACGTCGAGCGGGTGCTGCGACGCCCGCGGGCGGGCCTGGCGGCGTTCGCCGTCGTCATCGTGCTGACCGTTCTGCTGTGGCGGCAGGTCCCCGTGTCCTTCATCCCGACCGAGGACAAGGGGTACTTCGCGGTCGCGATCCAGCTCCCGGACGCATCCTCGCTGCAGCGGACCGAGGCGGTCGTGCAGCGGGTGGAGGGGTTCCTGCGCCAGGAGCCGGCAGTGCGGAACATCGTGGCGCTCGCGGGCCTCGACATCCTGAGCCGCAGCAGCCAGACCAACAGCGCCGTGGTCTTCGTCAACGTCGCGCCCTGGGAGGAGCGCGGCAAGCGCGACGCGCTCAACGCCATCACCCAGAGGTTGAGCGGCCGTCTGTTCGGGATGAAGGACGCGATCGGCTTCGCCTTCAATCTTCCGGAGATCCCGGGTCTGGGCGCAACTTCGGGCGTCGAGGGCTACCTGCAGGACCGCAGCGGCCGCCCGGTGAGCCTCTACGCCTCAGAGCTCCAGCAGTTCGTCCAGGCCGCCAACCAGCTGCCTGCGGTCGGCGGCCTGCAGGCGAACTTCCGCGCCAGCGTGCCTCAGCTCTTCGTTCGGGTGGACCGCGCGGCCGCCAAGTCGATGGGCGTGCAGCTGGGCGACCTGTTCGGCACGCTCCAGGCGCTGCTCTCAACGCTCTACATCAACGACTTCAACCTGTACGGGCGCACCTATCGGGTGCAGGCGGAGGCCCAGGCGCAGTTCCGCCAGACCCCGGCCGACATCGGGCGGCTGTACGTGCGGGGGGCGAATCACGCCATGATCCCGCTGTCCGCTGTGACCCGAACCGAGTTCCGCGCCGCCCCGACGCTGCTGACGCGGTTCAACGGCTTCACATCTGCGCTCGTGACCGGCACGCCGAAGCCGGGACGCAGCAGCGGCGAGATGATGGCGCAGCTCGACGGCCTGATCCGCACGCGGTTCGCGTCCGAAGGGCTTACCCTGGCCTACTCGGGGCAGTCGTATCAGGAACGGACATCGAGGGGTGCTGCGGGTGCAGTGATGACGCTGGGGCTCATCATCGTGTTCCTCGTCCTCGCCGCCCAGTACGAGAGCTGGTCCCTGCCGTTCGCCGTGCTGCTCGGCGTTCCGTTCGGTGTGCTGGGCGCTTACCTCGGCGTGTGGCTGCGCGGCCAGCCGAGCGACATCTACGTGCAGGTGGGGCTGATCACCGTGGTCGGGCTGTCGGCGAAGAACGCGATCCTCATCGTCGAGTTCGCCAACTCGCTGCGCTCCCAGGGCGTGCCTCTGCTCCAGGCGGCCACGCTCGCGGCCCGCGACCGGCTGCGCCCGATCCTGATGACGTCGCTGGCCTTCATCTTCGGCGTCTCGCCCCTGCTGTTCGCAGGCGGCGCAGGCGCGGCCAGCCGTCACTCGATCGGCACCACGGTGTTCTTCGGCATGGTGGTCGCGACCGGGATCGCGATCGTCTTCATCCCGCTGTTCTTCCGCCTCATTCAGGGCGCTGCCGAGCGCGGCTCGGCGCCGCGGGAATCGAGCCGGGCCGAGCGCTGAACCGTCGCATCCGCCGCCGCCAGGCGCCGCCCGTCGCCCTCAGGGGATGATGCCAGCCGCGCGTTTCGCCTCGAGCCGCTTCAGCCAGGCATCGTGCTCAGCGTCCCCCCACTGGTTGACGCCGACGGCATAGCCGTCGGGGTCGCGCAGCATGATGTGGCCGCTCGGCATCCAGGGCGGTCGCTCGATCGCGGATGGGCTCGCGCCCGCAGCTACGAGCTGCTCGCGGAGCGCGGACAGCTCGGCCGCATAGAGCACGAGCATGATGCCTTGCAGCTCGGGCTTCACCGCGTGCTCTTCTTCGCCGCGCAAGAACATGATGGCGCTGCCGTCCGCTGTGGCCATGCGCGCCCATCCGAGCGGGCGGCCGTCTTCGCCCTCGACATCCACGAGCTCGAAGCCGAGGAGCCGGTAGAAGCGGACCGAACGTTCGACATCTGCGACGTGCAGCATCGGCGTGGACCAGCCGGCCTTGGCGCTCATGGGCTCGAGATTGTACACCGCCACTGGCTCGAGCCGTCCGACTCATGGATGCCGCCCGGTTTGCCTCGGCCAGCTCAATCCGAGGAACGTGACGTAGGCCTGCCATCCTCCGAGATCGACATCGCGGCCGTAGAGCGTGCCACGCGCTCTCGTGATCCGCGCCCCGATGCCCGCACTGTACCAGGCGCCGATGCGAAGACGCGCCCCGGCATCGAGCCACGGTCCGAATCCGGTCCCGCTCTCGTCGGGGAGTCCGTGGCCGGGGGCCACGCGAATCGTGTCTTTGCCGAATGCGCCGTATACGAGTGCCAGGCCCGAGGCGAAGCCCAAGGCGAACCTCCTCGAGTAGCCGATCCATCGAATCCCCAAGGCGGCCTCCGCGTGGGTGGCATCGTTGGTGTAGACGGTGCCCCGGACGTTGGGATCGTATCCCGCGTTGCTCTTGCCGCCGGCGTGGAGGTCCAGCGCCAGGAAGAGCGGCCAGGCCGGCCTGCGCCACGAGAGATCCGCGCCGAAGGACTGGTGGCGCGCGAACTCGTCCCAGCCGGCGGGGTCCGTCGACCGGACGCCGAAGCTCAGACCCAGATCGAACGTCGGGTTCCGCTCCGAGCCGCGCGCGGCCACGGCCACGAAGCAGGAGAGAGCCAGCGCCATCATGGTCGAACGTACGGTACGCATGCGTCGCTTCACCGCCCGGCTCACATCTTCGCCGTCATCACGTGGGCGACGCTGCGGCCCCCGAGCGGTCCCTCGCCCCCGTCGAAGTACCGCGCGTCGAGTGTTGCGGCGTCCAGGTCCTCGAGCTGCGTGAATCCCAGCTCGCGCAGGTCGCGCGCCAGCGCAGTCGGATCGAACCACGTTCGCCACGGCTCGCCCGCGGCCTTGAGCCGGTGGGCGAGCAGGAGAAACCCGATCCGTCTGAGGAACGGCAGCGAAGCGGGCGGAATCAGGTAGTCGAACGTGATGCCGCTGCCGGGCGGACCGCCGGCGACGAACGCGAGGGTCGCCATCACCGTCTCGCGGGTCAGGTACATCGTCACCCCGAGCCACGAGAAGAACGTCGGGGCCTCCGTCCGGAACCCCGATTCGCGCAGCCGCTCGGCAAGGGCCTGGGTCTCGAAATCCACCGGCACGAACGTCAGCGAAGCGGGCGCCGGGATTCCGGCCCGGTCGAGCAGCTCGCGCTTCCAGGCCTGCGTCGCGGGATGGTCCACCTCGAATACGCGGAGGGACTCGGCGGGATAAGGATTCCGGTAGGCGAAGGTGTCGAGTCCGGCACCGAGCACGACGTACTGCCGGACGCCGGCGGCGACCGCCGTGGCGAGCGCGTCCTCGGCGATACGGCTGCGCGCGACGAGGAACGACCGCAGCAACCGGCCGAGGCGGGACTGGTACCGGCGCGGGTCGGCGCGGATCGCCGCCTCGGCCCGCGGGCCGACGATCCGGAGCGCAATCGGATCGTCGAGCACGCGCGGGCGGTCGAGAATCTGGTGCGCGGCGCGCCGCATCGCGACTCGGTGGGCGGTCGCGCTCGGCCGGT
>VBOS01000498.1 GCA_005893185.1 Candidatus Eiseniibacteriota bacterium | reverse complement strand
TCGCCGCCCGGGGCGAGCATGTGCTCGATCCAGCGGTAGCCCTCGAGCACGATGAGCGCGAGCAGGGTGGCGCCCCCGGCGAGCCAGTAGGCGCGGCAGCCGACCGCGACGCCGATCGCAGCCACCATCCACACGCTCGCAGCTGTGGTCAGGCCGTGCACGAAGCCCTCCTGGCGCATGATGCTGCCGGCACCGAGGAAGCCGACCCCGGTCGCGACGCCGTGGATGATGCGCGTGGGATCCACGTTGTGCCCGCCACCGAACGCCGTGACGGAGTGCGCGGTGAGGAGCACGAACAACGTGGAGCCCATGCACACCAGCGTGTGCGTGCGGAGCCCGGCGGGCTTGCGGCCCATCTGCCGCTCCCACCCGACCACGGTGCCCAGCAGCGTGGAAACCAGCATGGGAATGAGGTCCTGCATCCATCCTCCGACGCGCGACCGGGTGGCGAGCGCGGCGCCCGGCCCGCGCAGGCGCGCGGCGTCGCGAGTGAGGCGGCCTACTTCCGCTGGAAGCGGGCCGGGCGCTTCTCGAGGAACGCCTTGAGGCCCTCGTGCATGTCCTCGCTCGCGGCGAGGACGCCGAACTGGCAACTCTCGAATCGCAGGCCATGATCCAGCGGGAGCTGCATCCCGCGGTGCACGGCCTCGAGCGCCGCGGCCACCGCGAGCGGCCCGTTCTTGAGGATCGACTGCGCGAGCTTCTCGGCCTCCTCGCGGAGAGCGGCGAGCGGCACCACGCGGTTGACGAGCCCGATCCTCTCCGCCTCGTCGGCCTTCACGCGGCGCCCGGAGAGGATCAGCTCGAGCGCGCGCCCCGTCCCCACGAGGCGTGGCAGGCGCTGCGTCCCGCCGTAGCCCGGAATGATCCCGAGGCCCACCTCGGGGAGTCCCATGACCGCGTTCTCGGATGCGATGCGCATGTGGCAGGCGAGCGCCAGCTCGCAGCCGCCCCCGAAGGTGTAGCCGTTGATCGCCGCGATCACCGGCTTGCTCGCGCGCTCGAGCGAGCCCACAACGCGCTGCCCGAGGCGCGAGATCTCCTCCGCGCCGCGCGGATCGAGCGGCGCCAGCTCCTGGATGTCGGCGCCCGAGATGAAGCTCTTCTCCCCCGCGCCTGTGACGATCAGGGCCCCCTGCTCGGGGTCGGAGGCGAAGGCGAGAGAGGCGGCCTCGATCTCCACCAGCGTCTCGCGGTTCAGCGCGTTCAGGACCTCGGGGCGGTTCACCACGAGCGTTGTGATCGCGCCATGGCGCTCGAGAAGCAGGTTGCGGTAGGTCGAGGCGGTCGTTGTGCTCATGGGCGCAGCAGTATAGGAAGGCGCGCGCGCGATCGGCAAGCGTGGCCGGGCGGCGTGGCCCTCCGGCGGCCCGATCCCGATCGCTCCCGCCGCTCAGCCTCGTTCGCTCACTCTCGCCTTGTGCGGCCCGCTGCGCGCGCCTACACTCTGTCCCGGTCGCGTTCCCCCATCGAAAGGTCCGCCCATGACCCACGCCCCCGGTGTCACCGGGACGCCGGATGCCCAGCGCCTCCAGGCCGAGCTCCAGTTCGTGACCGAGCTGTGCGAGATCGTCGCCTCGAACTCGGAGCTGCAGCCGATCCTGGATTGGATCGTCCACAAGACGACGGGCCTGCTGTCTGCCGACGAGGGCTCCATCAAGCTTCTGGCGCCTGAGATGGCCGGGTCGAGCGTCAAGACCATCATCCGCCGCGAGACTCCCGGGCTCTCGTCCGGATCGTGGCCGCAGGCCGTGAGCATGAGCGTGATGGGCTTTCTGTTGCACCGCGGCGAGGCGCTCGCCTCCCCGGATCTGCCCGCCGACCCCCGTTTCCCCGGGCTGCGCGGCGGCGGCGGTCGGGTGCGTGCCGTGCTCGCCGTCCCCCTCAAGGTCGGAAACCACATCACCGGCATGCTGGCCGTGACCGACGCGCAGCCCGGACGCGAATGGACGCAGCACGACGCCCAGCTCCTCGCCATCGTGGCGAGCAACTCGGCGGGGGTGATCGAGCAGGCGCGGCTGCGCGTCGAGGCGCTCGAGAAGCAACGCCTCGAGGAGGAGAACCGGCGCATGGACCGTGAGCTCGAGCAGGCGCGCCAGATCCAGATGCGCCTCGTGCCGACCGAGCCTCTGACCGTGGGCCCGTGGCGGGCCGACGGCCGGGTCGTGCCGGCGCGCATGGTCGGAGGCGACGCGTTCAACTATCGGGAGCTCGGCGAGGGGCGCCTGGGCGTCTCGATTGCCGACGTCTCGGGAAAGGGCGTGCCCGCCGCGCTGCTGATGGCGAACCTGCAGGCCTCGCTCTGGGCGTTCTGCAACGGACGCCGGCCGATCCGAGAGGCCATCCGCTTCATCAACGAGAGCGTGGTGCGAAGCGCCGCCGGAGGAAAGTTCATCACGTTCTTCTACGGCGAGATCGATCCCGCGGCCGGAACGCTTTCCTACGTCAACGCCGGGCACAACTTCCCGATGGTGCGCCGCCGTAACGGCGAGGTCGATGTGCTGCGCGAAGGCGGCCTGCCGCTCGGCATCCTCGAGGACGCGGACTACGAGCAAGGCGTCGTCGCGTTCGGGCCAGGCGAAAGCCTCATGATGTACAGCGATGGCCTCTCGGAGGCGACGGATCTGGGGCAGAACGAGTTCGGCGAGGACCGGCTGCGCACGCTGTGGGGCGAGCACGGCGCACGCCCCCCGCACGAGGTGATCGACCTCATGCTCGAGCGCATCTCCGACTTCCGCGGCCGGGCCAGCCAGAGTGACGACATGACGGTCGTGGTCGTGGGAGCGCGCCCGGCCTGAGCGGACGCCAGATCCCGCCGGGCCGCGCGGCGCGGCGCCGGGGCCCGCTCTCCCGCGCGGCGGTCGCGCTGCTCGCGGTCGCGGCGGGGCTCGCGCTGCTCGCAGCCGCCGCGGCCTGGGACGCGGCCCGCATCCCGCTCGGCCGTCTCGAAACGCGGGCGCCGTTTCCGACCGCGCTCATGCGGGCGCGCGAGGCGGAGGCACGGAGGCTCGGCGCTCCCTCCGGCATCGACTTCCGCTTCGTGCCCTACGACCGGATCTCCGCCCTGTTGCGCCGGGCTGTGCTGGTCGCAGAGGACGACGCCTTCTTCCAGCACGGCGGTCTCGACTGGAACGAGATCGGCGCGTCCGCGCGCCGCGACCTCGAGCGGCGCAGCTTCGTGCGCGGCGGAAGCACGATCACCCAGCAGCTCGCGCGCAATCTCTACCTCGGCGAGGAGCGCACGCTGACGCGCAAGCTCAAGGAGATCGTGCTCGCACTCCGGATCGAGCGCGCGGTCTCGAAGCGTCGCATCCTCGAGCTCTACCTCAACCTGATCGAGTGGGGCGACGGAGTCTACGGCGCCGAGGCCGCGGCGCAGCATTACTTCGGAACGACCGCCGACGCGCTGAGCGCGCGCCAGGCGTTGCTGCTCGCGAGCGTGATCATCAACCCGAGGCGGTTCTCGCCGCTCGAGCCGCCGCCGCGGATCGAGCGCCGGGTGCGCACCATCGCCGGGCGCATGCTGCGGCGCGGGCAATTGAGCGAGGCGGAGTACCGGCTCGCGGTCGGCGAGCCGGCGCCCGCGCTGGAGGCCGGCGGGGGACCAGCTGAGCCGGAGTCGGCGGGGGCCGAGACGCCACTGGGAACCGAGGAGGCCGACACGGACACGGCCGGGGTCGCGGCGCCCGGCGACAGCGTGCGCCAGGCGCCCGCACCGCCCGAGTGATCGGAAACGAAGAAGCGCCACCTCCGCCACGAGACGGCGCTTCCGGATCGACTTCGGCCCTTAGACCAGCGCTTCCTTGACGAGTCGGGAGACCGTGCCGCCTTCCGCACGGCCCTTGACCTGCGCCATCACGGCCCCGATCACCTTGCCAACGTCCTTGGACCCGGCAGCGCCCGTGCGCGCGATCGCCTCGCTCACCAGCGCGCGCAGCTCGTCGTCACCCATGCCCTGCGGCAGGTAGCGCTGCGTCACGGCGATCTCGCCTTCCTCGCGCGCGATGAGATCGTCCCTCCCCGCCTTCTTCCACTCCTCGATCACCTCGCGGCGCTTCTTCACGTAACGCTGCAGCACCTCGATCTCTTCCGTTGCGCTCAGCACGGCGTCCTTAGGTCTCCTGGTCTTCGCCTCCATCAGCGCCGTCTTGAGCATGCGGAGCGTGCTGAGCCGGTCGGCCTCCCGCGCCTTCATCGCGACGGTCATGTCGGTCTGGATGCGTTCG
>VBOS01000497.1 GCA_005893185.1 Candidatus Eiseniibacteriota bacterium | reverse complement strand
AAGGGCCCTGCGTTATACGAGCCCGGGTTGTTCACCTGCCCCAGCACGTGAACCTGGTTGCCCGCCACGTCCACCAGCTCCACCGTGACGCGTGGCTGCTTGAACTCGGCGGCCATGAGCTCGACCAGCGCCGCCTCCAGCTCGCGCACCGTTCGGCCAGCTGCTACGACGTCGCCGACCGGGAACACGGAGATGCGCCCGTCCGGGCGCACCCTGGCCTCACGCGTGATGTCGGACGAGCTCCCGGGGGCCGGGCCGAAATTGAGCATCAGCCGATCGCCGGGAACGATGCGGTATTCGGGCACCAGACTCCAGTCCTCGGTGGTGGTCGCATTCCCCGAGAGCGCGGCAACGCTGTCCGGGACGGCGGTCCGGCTCGAGGCCAGCACGCTCGACGGCGCGAATGCCACGAGCAGGCACGCGCACAACGCCAAAATCCGATACCTGTTCATGAACGCTCCCGATCGATACTGGGCACCCGTTCGCATGGGCGGGGAGTTCCCCGCACACACTCCGGGCGCGGATTGCACGATTGATTCGGCGGACGCAGGGGGGCAGGAACCGCGGCTACCGGTCAACGACCCAGGCGCAGGGTCAAACTTCCCAACCGACCCTGCCCAAAGCGGTAACGAAGGAGCGTCTCGGAAAACCTCCGCCCAAGAAAAGAGGACTCGCCGCGGTCCGTGTGGCGAAGCGCGGACAATATACTTTGACGCCTCAGAAACTGTCAATCCGAACTCCTGCGCGGGTGGGACGCGCTCTCTTCAAGGCCCGACCGGCCTGCCGCGAACCATGCTCCAAGAACGGCCTTTATCCGTCCGGCCGGGTCGGAGACCGCCCCATGGAGGCGCTCTCCCGTTCCATCTCAAGGACATCGCAAGCGCTATGCCGGCAATGTTGGACGGGAAAGCGCCTTAGCGCTCCCGGCCGGCAGCTGTTGCGGGGGCCGCAGCTTCGGCCAATACAGCTGCGGCAAAGAGCGGGATCAGGATCTCGTGATGGCCAGTGAGCGAGTAGCCAGCAGCCCCCGGGGCCCGGGTCGGGCGCTCCACGACGTTCACCCGCGGGCGGTAATGCTGGATCTGGTCGAAGTTGACCGTCGTGAGCCCGCTGAGGTCGGCGCCAAGGTTGCGCGCGACGGAAAGCGCCTTGAGGAACACTTCGGGGAGGATGACCGCCGAGCCGATGTTGAGGACGGCGGCGCCGCGGGCCTCCGCGAGCGTCCCGGCCAGGATCCGGAAATCGCGCAGGCTGGTCTCGCCCAGGGCCGCTCCGTCGCAGCGCGGATGATGGTGGATGGTGTCGGTGCCCAGCGCCACGTGCACGGTCGCGGGGCGGTTCAGCCGCCAGCAGGCCGCGAGCAGGCTGGCCTCCAGGTGGGGTGCCTTGTGCTCGACGAGCGAGCGCCCGTAGGCCTCGCCGAGTCCCTCGCCGCGTGCCGCGCCGTCGCGCGCGGCGTCCGCCATGAAGTCCCCGGTCTCGTCGACCATCCCGAAGCGACCGGCGTGGAGCTGCTGCTCGACGTCTTCCGATGTGCGTCCCGTGCGCGCGATCTCGACGTCGTGAATGGCCGAAGCACCGTTCAGGGCCAGGTGCGTGATCAGGCCGCGCTCGAGCAGGGCGATCAGGCATGGGGAAACGCCGACCTTGATCACGTGCGCGCCGCACATCGCCACCACGGGGCGCCCATCGCGGCGGGCGCCGGCGACCCGGGCAATCACATCACGCAGCGCCCGCGCGCCGAGCTGGTCGGGCAGCGAAGCAATCACGGCACGCGCCGCCGCCGGGTCGAGCGGGCGGGCGAAATCCTCGACCCGGACCCGGGTCGGGCGGCTCGCCACCGATACCACGGTGAGCCGCGACAGGTCCGCCTCCCGAAAGCGTCCCATCAGGTTCCGGCGTGCGCTTCTTCGAGGACCACGCTGATCGACCCGATCGCGACCTTGCTCCTCATCAGCACCGGCATGCGACGCTCGTCATCGGTGAGCCAGATCACGAGCCGTCCCTTGTTCTTGAAGATGCCGCCGGCCCTGAGAACCGGCTCGATCACAACGCAGTTGAACGCGCCCGCCGGAGTCGTGACCCGATCGCGCCCCAGCACGCGCACTTCGAGCGGCTGGCTCTTGTGGCTGGCATGGTAGTCGAAAACCAGGCTGCCGCCGATCGGCAGCGCCTGGAAGCGCGTGTAGTAGAACGAGGAAAGCGCGTCCTGGACCTGGGGCGGGATCGGATAGGCCCGCCCATTGTGGTAGAGGGCCTCGTGGCGCTCGTGGTCGAACACGATCTGGTCGTGCACCTTGTTACCGCCCTCGCGGCGAGTCTCGGAATAGCGCCAGCTGAACCGGCCGCGCTTGTCCCACACCGATTCGATCCGGTTCCTGACCTTGTAGAAGTGGCTCACGAAGGAATTGGACTCGGCGCGCGCCACCAGCGTGTAGGCCGGACTCCCCTTCCAATCCGTGAGCTGCGGGACCTCGAGGTAGGCGGCGCCGGCGCGGATGCCTCCGTACTGCACCGAGAACCGGAGCGACTCTCCGGCGCGGAACGGCTCGCTCACAGCCGGGAGCACCTCCTGCTGGCCGGACGCCGGAAGGGTGACCGAGGCCGCGATGTCGCTCGAGTCGGCGCCGGCATCCACCGGCACGTTCTGGCCCGAGCCGGCGGCCGGGAGCCCGAGCGCGAGCACGATCAGCGCGAGCCAGGCGGCCCGGAAACGGGCTGGCGGGGCGCCGGCGGTGCGTCTACAATTCCCGCCGAAAGACATTTCTGCCGACATAAGGCAAGTTCGGTGCCGGACCCCCATTAAGACAGTCGAGGGCGCACTATGTCGTCCATCCAACCGGGTGTCAAACACGTGTTTGCAACGTCCGACCGGCTCGAGAACCTCCCCCCCTACACGCTCGCCAAGGTGTTCCAGGATCGCGACGCCAAGGTGCGCCAAGGCGTCGACGTCATCGACCTGGGAGTCGGGAATCCCGACATGCGGCCGCCCCAGCACGCGATCGATACGCTGAAGGCCGCGCTCGACGACACAGCGGTCGAGAACCACCGCTATCCCTCCTTCGCCGGCCTGCCGGAATTCCGCGCAGCCGTCGCATCCTTCTACAAGACCCGCTTCGGAGTCGCGGTGGACCCCGCCACCGAGGCGCTGGCCCTGGTCGGGTCCAAGGAGGGGATCGCGAAGTTCATGTCCGCACACCTGAACCCCGGGGACACGCTGCTGCTCGCCACGCCGTGCTATCCGGCGTATCTGGGTGCTTCGGCGCTCACCCAGGCGCGGGTCGTCGAGGTGCCGCAGCTCGCGAAGAACGGGTTCCTGCCCGACCTGTCCGCGATCGCCACGGACGACGCGCGGCGCGCGAAGATCATCTCGGTGAACTTCCCGAACAATCCGACGGGCGGCGTGGAGACGCCGGAGTTCTACAACGACCTGCTGCGCTTCGCCCGCGAATACGACCTGTTCGTGCTGTCGGACATCGCCTACTGCGACCTGTCCATGGACCCGTCGTACCGCGCGCGCTCGTTCCTGGAATTCGATCGCGACAAGGAGCGCACGGTGGAGTTCCACTCGTTCTCCAAGTCGTACTCGATGCAGGGCTGGCGCGTGGGGATGGCGGCCGGCAACGCAGAGGCCATGGCCCACCTGTTGAAGATCAAGTCGAACACCGATTTCGGCGTGTTCATGGCGATCCAGCGTGCTGCGATCGCCGTGCTCTCGGGGCCGCAGGACTACTGCGCGCGCGTCTCCGCGATCTACCGCGCGCGGCGCGACGCGTTCCTGGCGGGGGTGAAGCCGCTGGGCTATCCGGTGGAGACGCCGCGCGCCACGCTCTACGTCTGGCTGCCGATCCCGCGGCGCTTCGGCTCCTCGATGGACTTCACGCGCGAGCTGCTCGACAAGACCGGCGTGGTCGTGGCGCCGGGATCGGGCTTCGGCAAGGCGGGCGAAGGCTACGTGCGCATCGCGCTGTGCGTCCCCGAGGAGCGGCTGAACGAGGCTTGCCGGAGGATGGCGGAGGCGGGCTTCCGCTACTAGCCTCGTGACGTTCGTCGATCACCGGCCGTAGCGCGCGACCTCGGCCTCGAGGCTCGCGAGCATGGAGTCCGGCCATCCCAGCCGGTCGCCCGCCAGGTTGTTGCGCTCGAGCGGGTCGCGGCGAAGGTCGTATGCCTCCCACGTCTCGGCCCGGATCCTCAGGATCACCTTGTGGCCGGATTGCGCGTCGATGAGCGCAGCCTGGCCGTGCTCGGGCCGGGCCCACGCTGCGTAGCGCCGTGAGAACCCGCGGTGCGGCAGGAACGAGTAGTGGGCCGTCTCGATGGGCGGGGCGGTGCCGTTGAGCACGGGCCACAGGGATCGTGCCTGAGTCGGCCGGGGATCCACGCCCGCGGCCTGGAGCAGCGTGGGATAGAGGTCCTCCAGGGATGCTGTGATTCCGAGCGGGCGCGCCTGGACTCCCGGGCCGCAGATCCACAGCGGGACCCGGATCGCCGGCTCGTAGAGTGCCAGGTTGTGGTGGAAGTGGCCGTGCTCCCCGAACTCCTCGCCATGGTCGGCCGACAGGGCGATCAGCGTGCGGTTGACGGCCCCGTTCTCCCGCAACGCTCCCAGCAGCATGCCGACCAGCGAGTCCACGCGGCTCAGCGCGAGCGCGTACGCCCGCACTTTGCTGCCGCGCGTGTAGGCGTCGAGCGAGAGCGGGTTCAACACCTCGGAGTGCAAGTCCATGACGTGGATCCACGCGAACCCCGGGCGCCCCGGCGGTCGGCTTCCCAGGAACGCAGCTGCTTCGATCATCATGCGGCGAGCGTCCGCTGGCGCGAGGGCCGCGACGGCTGGAAAGCCCCACGGAGCGCGGTCGAAATGCGGATCGTCGACCCACGCTCGCACCGCGTACCCGCGACGCATGAGACGAGCCGCCATGAAGCGCTCGGGATCCATGCCGGCCAGGTTCCCGGGCGGGAGAACGCCGGAGAAGAGGCTGTTGAACGTGTCCTCGGTTCCGGCCGACGGCGCGTAGGCGGCGTCGAAGCTCGCGCTCCGGGCCGCGAGCGAGTCGAGGACCGGAGTGGCGGGCCGCAACTTGCCGAGCGGCGTTTCGGCGGCTGCGGTCGGTGCCACGACGTCCGCGCGGCAGGCATCGAGCGTGAGGAAGAGGATGTTCGGCGTCGCGATGGCGTCTCCGAACACGTCCCGCCGCGGCGTGAGCGGAGCCTGCGTCCCGGACTCGACGGTGCGCGCGAGGACCGGGGCAGGCCGCGAGCGATCGAACGGCGCCAGGTCGTCTCCCCCGACGATGAACGGCGGCGCGAAGCCATCCCGGTCCCAGTCCATGAGGCAGGAAAGCAGGTCCACGCAGCGCGCGTTGGTCGAGGTCCTGAGCTTGACCAGGCACTCCAGGCGCGGCCGGCGGGTCATGGCGATGTCCGCCGGGACCGCTAGCAAAACGACGAGCCCGGCCCCCGCCATTCCGATCGCGCGGAGCACGGCCTGCGGCATCAGGCAGGCGGCGAACACGGCACAAGCCGCGAGGGCGGTGAGGAGGAGCACGTGGACCCCGTAGCTCGATTGCGGAGCGAAGTAGGTGTTCATGGCGTAGATGAGGAGGATGGCGGCAGCCGTCAGGCAGGCCAGCACCGCCCGGGCCGCATCGCGCCGCGAACGCTCCGCTTCCGTCGCCCACTGCCGGGTGGCGAGCGCCGCCAGC
>VBOS01000090.1 GCA_005893185.1 Candidatus Eiseniibacteriota bacterium | reverse complement strand
TGCGCGCAGTTGTGCCGATGAGCTCGCATTTCCGCGTGTCCACGGTCTGGATCGGGATCGCGCAGCTGGCGCTCGTCCTGCTCGCGGCCCGTGCCCTCGTGGGCCCGCCCGAAGCCCAGGTCCGTCCTCCGCGCAGCACGTGGGTCGTGGCCGCGATCCTGCTCCTCGCCGGCGTTGCGCTGGCGGGTCCGCTGCGCGGCGTCTACGCAACGCAGGTTCTCCGGGCGCGCCCGGCCTGCAAGCCCGCGACCGCCGAGCGCGCAGCTCGCGAGGCCGGGTCCGATCTCGCGCTGCGCGCCATCGTGCTCGCTGCTGCGGCGGCGCTGCTGTGGCGGGCCCGCGCGCAGGGCCCGCGCTCGGCAGCGGCCGCCGGGCTCGCAGCCCTCGCTGCACTCGATCTCGGCAGCGTCTCGTGGCCGATGCTGCACAAGGCGACCGGGCCGCTCGAGCGCGTCCTCGCGCGACCCATGCCGGAGCTCGCGCGCATCGGCGCGCGCGAGCCATGGGCTCGCGTGTCCTCCACCCGCGAGCTGCCGACCGCAGCGGATCGAACGATGACGTCTCGGCGCGAATACGAGTTCTACTCCAACGATTGGATCCGCTGGCGCGCCCGGACTTTGGGAGGAGACCACGGCGCTCCTCCCGCGCTGTGGCGGAGCATGGGCAACATCACACGCAGCTACGGGGCCATGTGCGCCTTCGGCGTGACCTACATGTCGGCCGACCCCGGAGCGCCGTGGAGCGAGCGGCAGTTCGAGACGGTCTTCCGCGGCCCGAGCGAGATCGTCTACCGCCTGCGCGGCGCGCTGGGACGCGCGTACGCGGTCCCCGAGGTGGTAGCGCCCGGGAACGACATCCTCGTGATCCGATCGATGATGCTGCCCGGCTTCGACCCTGGGCGGGTTGCACTTGCCTCCGAGCCCGGCGTGGCCGGCGAGTATCCGGGCTCGCCCGGGTGCCGGATCGGATGGATCGCGGACGACCCCGACCGGGTGTCCATCGTGACCGAGGCGCCGGACCGCGCCTTCGTGGTGCTGGCGGACGCCTGGTTCCCCGGCTGGAGCGCGCGGGTGGACGGCGCCGAGGTTCCGGTTCATCGCGTGGACCAGCTCGTGCGCGGCGTGATCGTCGAGGCCGGCCGCCATCGCGTCGATATGACGTACGAGCCGCGCGGGTGGGGAGTCGGGGTCGGGCTCACGCGTCTCGGCCTGCTCGCGGCTGCCGCGCTGGCGCTGGCGTGGGGCGCCTGGGAGTGGCGGGCCCGACGTCGTGCCATTCGTATTCCGATATAGAGGAGTTTGACCGGTCCTCCTGTGTCATCCGGTCCTTCTCGGATGTAGGAATCGAGCATGACTGCGCACCATTCGGGTTGTCGCAATCGGGGCCATGTGGGAGACTGCCCGCCGCGACAGTCATTCGAACCCCGGCGTCGAGAGTCCCGTTTCCGGCCGCAGGGAGGTCCATCGAACCTGTTTGCGACCGATTCGTTCCCTCCCTCGCGCCGTCCGGGCTTCCTCCGAGCGCCATCGATGACGCGCCCACTTGGTGCCGAAGGTCCGTCTTCGTGCCTGAGCCCTGCATCATGAGCAGCGAACAACTTCGACCTCGAGTCGTTCCGACATCCAGCAGGAGGACCCCAATGCGCATCTCGATCGCTGCCCCGTCGCGATCGTCCCGCGAGCAGATCGCCGCCGTTCGATTTCTGCTCTTGCGGCCGGTCGGAGTCATCTGCCGCGCCCGATTCGATCGTGTGCCGATTCATCTGCTGGTCGCGACCGCGCTCGTGATGCTTCCGCTCGCGCTCCGGCCGGCGCCGGCCGCCGGGGATTCGCTCTTCGGGCCACCCATTCCGCACGAGGTCGCGCCTCACGACAGCGCGAGGCTGGGAGAGACTCCTCCCCAGGGCATCGCGATCGGCGATCTCAATGGCGACGGCAAGCCGGATCTCGTGATCCCGAACTACACGCTCGCGAGCAACATCTCCGTGCTCCTCGGCAACGGCGACGGAACGTTTGCGCCGCGGACGGACTACCCGGCCGGGCTGGGCAATGTCCCGGTGGCCATCGCGGACGTCGACGGGGATGGCCGACTCGACGTTGTGAGCGGTGACGAAGACGGCAGGGTACTGGTCCTGCTCGGCCACGGAGACGGAACGCTGGCGTCGAAGACCGATTTCCTCGTGGCCAGCGGCTCCAGCGTGAAGCACGTCGAGGTCGGAGACCTGAATGGGGATCGGAAGCCGGACATCGCCGTGGCGACCCTGGGACCGCTCTACGTGCTGCTCGGGAACGGAGACGGCACGTTCACGAAGGGCGGCGAGTATGTGTCGGGAGGGGGCGCCGTGGGCGTTGCGATCGGCGATCTGAACCGGGACGGGAAGCCGGATCTGGTGACGCCGTTCTTCGCAGGCGGCCTGCCCGCTTCGGGCACCGTCGCCGTTCTCATCGGCAACGGCGACGGGACCTTTCAGGAGGCCCAGCGCTACGAGGTCGGTGGGGGACTGGGCCCCCAGTCCGTGTCCATCGTGGACCTCAATGGAGAAGGGAACCCCGACCTGGTGGTGGGGGGCTTCGGCGACGTCTCGGTGCTCATGGGAGACGGGTCCGGGAGCTTCGTCCCGAGTGCCGTGTACCCCGCGCACCATGGGGAGGGGCCGTGGCCGCTTCAGGGGCAGGGAGTGGGGGTCGGCGACTTGAACGGGGACGGCCGCCCTGACATCGCGGTGGCGGACGAATGGCATCCGACGCGTGGCGCGCCGGGCCTGCTCGTGCTGCTCGGCAACGGTGATGGGACGTTTCGCGAAGACGCCGTTTACGGCGGCAACAGCAGCTACGCGGTGGCGATCGGCGATCTCAACGGCGACGGCCGGCCGGACCTGGTCGCGGGCGGCGAAGTGATGCTCAACCTCGGCTCCCAGCCGGTTCGAGTCGATCTCGAGATCCACCCCGGCGAGGTCTCCCTCGACTCCGACCGGCAATGGATCACCGCCACGCTCGAGATCTCTCGCCCCTACCAGACCTCGCAGATCGACCTGTCCTCGATCCGGCTGAACGGCCGGGTGCGGCCCTCGGGCCAGCCCAGCCGCGATGGCAGACGGGAAATGACGATGAGGTTCGCGTGGGCCGACGTGAAGGAGACGCTCGATCCCGGGCGCCGCGTGGCGGTCACATTGAGCGGCGCGATCGCGGGGACCTCGTTCCAGGGCACCGACTGGATCGAGGTCCATCCGTCCGACTCGGACGACGACGTGCCGCAGGCGATCCCCGCCTCAGCTTCACCCGCCTCGGTGGCGCCGATGGAGTTCGCCCTCCGGCCCGAGAATCCGGGGCGGGGGCGGCTCAGCGTGCGTTTCAGCCTGCCGGTCGCGGGCGCCGCCACGCTCGATGTGTTCGACGTGAGCGGCCGGCGCACGGCGGCGCGCGAGGTGGGAGCGAGCGGCCCGGGCTGGCACGCGCTGAGCCTGGGCGATGCTGCGCCGGGCCTCTACGTCGTGCGCCTCCGTCAGCAGGGCAGGAGCCTGACCTCGCGGGTGGCTGTGATTCGATAATACAACCGCCCTCTTGAAGGGTTCGGCTTCTTCATCGCTTGACCCCCTGAGCACCCGCTTCTAGACTCGATGTGGTTCGTCTCGGTCTTCGGCCACCATGGCGCGAGGCCCTACGAGAAGGAGGCCGGCCAGCGGCTCGAGGTGGACCTCGAGCTGGAGCCGACCGATGATCGGGCGGAGAAGAGCGACCGCCTGGCGGACGCGGTCGACTACGACCTCCTGAATCGCACGGTGCGCGAGGTGGTCGAGGGACGGAGCTTCCACCTGCTCGAGTCGCTGGCGGCTGCGACCGCTGAGAGCGTGCTCGAGCGGTTCGCGGTGCGGCGGGTCAAGGTGCGGATCGCCAAGCAGAACCTGGGCTGGAGCACGGGTGGCCGGGCGGTCATCGAAGTGGTGCGGGAGCGGCGCAAGTGAAGGTCTTCATCGGGCTGGGATCGAATCTGGGGGAGCGCGAGGCGATGATCCGCCAGGCGCTCGAGGAGTTGACGCGCCTGCCGGCGACGCAGCTGCTGCGCGCCTCCTCGCTCTACGACACCGAGCCGACGGGCGAGGTCGATCAGCCCAACTTCCTGAACGCCGTCGCCCAGATCGACACCGAGCTGACCGCGCGCCAGCTCCTCTGGAACCTGCTGCTGATCGAGAAGCGGCTGGGCCGCGTACGCACGCAGCGCTACGGGCCCCGCACGATCGATCTCGATCTCCTGCTCTACGGCAACCTGATCGTCGAGGAGCCGGACCTGATCGTTCCGCACCCGGAGCTGACCCGCCGCTCGTTCGTGCTGGTACCGCTGGTCGAGCTCGATCCGCTGCTCGTGCATCCGGGGACGGGTGAGACCCTGCTCAGCCACCTGTCGAGGCTCAACACGCGGCCGCCGGTCAAGCGAGGCTCCCGGCTCTGGAACTGACCCCGAGCGAGCCCGAGCCAGGATGGCCGAAAATCGCTACATCGTCGTAGAGGGCGTGATCGGAGTCGGAAAGACGAGCCTGGCGCGGCTGCTGAGCGAGCGCCTGCAGGCCCGGCTGGTGCTGGAAGAGGTCGAGGAGAACCCGTTTCTCAAGGACTTCTACCGGGAGCGCGCCCGCTATGCGTTCCAGACCCAGATGCACTTCCTCTTCAGCCGCTACCAGCAGCAGCGCTCGCTGCGCCAGCTGGAGCTGTTCCGCGAGCGCATGGTGGCCGACTATCTCTTCCAGAAAGACCGCATCTTCGCGTCGCTCAACCTCTCGGAGCGCGAGCTGGCGCTCTACGAGCGGCTGGTGGGCTGGCTCGAGCTCGAGGTGATGAAGCCCGACGTCGTGGTCTACCTGCAGGCCAGCCCCGACGTCCTGATGGAGCGCATCGCGCGCCGCGCCCGGCCCTATGAGAAGGAGATGGAGCGCGACTACATCCGGCATCTGAACGAGGCGTACAATCACTTCTTCTTCCACTACACGGAGGCGCCGCTGCTCGTGGTGAACACCAACGCCATCGATTTCGTGAACAACACCGAGGACTTCGAGGATCTGCGCGGGCGCATCGTCTCGCACCGCCAGGGCACGGTCTACTACGCCCCGATCGAGCCGGGGAAGACCTCGTGAGACGCGTCTCGAGGGCGGGGGCCGAAGGCGGCGGCGCAGAGGGGGGATCGTGAGCTGCGTCCCGGCTGTGCGGGCCGCGCGCTGCGGCGCGGGAGGCCGGTCGTGAGCGGCGATCCGGCAGTGCGGGCTTCCAAGGCACAACGGCCACGCCGCATGGCGCCGGCGTTCGCGGAGATGAAGCGGCGCGGCGAGCCGATCGTCGCGGTCACGGCCTACGACTTTCCGACCGCGCGGATCGCAGACGACGCCGGCGTGGACCTGATCCTGGTTGGCGACAGCCTCGGCACGGTGGTGCTCGGCTACGAGAGCACGCTTCCGGTCACGATGGAGGACATGCTCCACCACACGAGCGCCGTCACGCGGGCGAGACCGGCTGCGCTGGTGGTGGGCGACATGCCGTTCATGTCCTACCAGGTGAGCGCCGAGCAGGCGGTCCTGAACGCGGGGCGCTTCGTTCAGGAGGCGGGCGCGGACGCGATCAAGCTCGAAGGGGGGGAGCGTGTCGCAGAGGCCGTCCGCCGCATCGTCGAGACCGGCATCCCGGTGATGGGGCACCTCGGCCTCACGCCCCAGTCGGTGCTGGCGTTCGGGGGGTACCGCGTGCAGGCGCGTGGCGAGGCCGACCAGGAGCGGCTCACGCGCGAGGCCCGGCTGCTCGAGCAGTGCGGATGCTTCTCGCTCGTGCTCGAGGGAATTCCCGCGCGCCTCGGCGCGGCGGTGAGCCGCGAGCTCACCATCCCCACCATCGGCATCGGTGCCGGCCCGGGGTGCGACGGGCAAGTGCTGGTGAGCCACGACCTGCTCGGGCTCCATCTCGGGCATACGCCCAAGTTCGTGCGCCGCTACGCCGCGCTCGCCGACGAGATGCGCGCCGCCTTCGAGCGCTTCGCGGGCGACGTGCGGGCGCGCCGTTATCCGGCGGACCAGGAGTCGTATTGACCCCGGCCGCGGCCGGGAGCCCCCGGCGCACGCGGCCGGGCCGCATGCGGCGGGTGCGCCGGGTCGGGCAGGTGAGGGCCGCGGTCGCGGCCTGGCGCTCGCGCGGCGAGAGCGTGGGCTTCGTTCCGACCATGGGCGCGATCCACCCGGGGCACCTGAGCCTGATCGAGCGCGCGCGCGGCACCGACGACCGCGTGGTGGCGAGCATCTTCGTGAACCCGCTCCAGTTCGGGCCGGGCGAGGACTTCCGTAGCTACCCTCGACCCGTCGTCCGCGACCGCAGGATGCTCGCCGCCGCTGGCACCGATCTGTTGTGGGAACCGGAGGTTCGCGACGTCTACCCGCCGGGCGACCGCACCCGCGTGCGGGTCGAGGGGCTCTCGGAAGGGCTCGAGGGCGCTTCGCGCCCGGGACATTTCGAGGGGGTGGCGACCGTCGTGCTGCGGCTCCTCCATGTGGTGCAGCCCGACACGCTGTGGCTCGGCCAGAAGGACGCGCAGCAGGCGCGTATCCTGGAGCAGATGGTGCGCGATCTCCACGTTCCGGTGCGCGTGCGCAGAGCTCCGACCGCGCGGGAGTCGGACGGGCTCGCGCGCTCGTCGCGCAACGCCTATCTCGATGCGACGCAGCGCGCACAGGCAGTGGCGCTCGCGCGCGGGCTCGCGGCGGCGCGCTCGGCCCTCGCGGGCGGGGAGCACTCGGCCGAGCGGCTGCGCCGGGCGATTCGCGCGGTGTGGCGCTCCTTTCCGGCGGTGCGCGAGGATTACGTGGCGGTGGTGGACGCCGACACGCTCGAGCCGGTGACGCGCGTCCGCGGCCGCGTGCTGGTGGCGGTCGCAGCGCGGGTCGGGCGCGCGCGCCTGATCGACAACTTCGAGTGGCGGCCGGCGTGAGCCGCCGCGCGGAAGGAGCCGCGAGGACGGGCACGTGACCCGTTTCCGCCATCCCGAGGCCCGTGCCCTGGTGCTGGCGGCGGGGCAGGGCACGCGCATGAACAGCGACCTCGCCAAGGTGCTCCATCCCATGGCCGGGCGCCCGCTGTTGCGCTTCGTGCTGGACGCCGTCTCCGAGCTGGGGGTGGAGCGCACGCTGGTGGTGATCGGCCACCAGCGTGAGCGCGTGCGCGCCGCCTTTCGCGAAGCTGGGGTCGAGTGGGTGGACCAGGTCGAGCAGTGCGGCACCGGGCATGCTGTGATGATGGCCGTCCCGGCGCTCGAGGGCTTCCAAGGCACATTGCTCGTGGTGTACGGCGACACGCCGCTCCTCACCTCCGCAACACTCCACGCGCTCCTGGAAGGGCACGCGCGGAGCGGCGCTGCGGTCACGGTGCTCTCGATGCGCGTGCCCGATCCGCGCGGTTACGGCCGTATCGTGCGCGGAGCAGGGGAGAGCATCCGGGCGATCGTGGAGGAGCGGGACGCCACGCCGGACCAGCGCAGCATCGACGAGGTGAACTCGGGCGTGTACGCGTTCGACTGGCCCCGGCTCGAGGCCGCGCTGTCCGGCCTGAGCGCGCACAATGCCCAGGGCGAGTACTATCTGACCGACGCCGTGGACGCGCTGCGCCGCGCCGGCCACGCAACGGCAGTGGTGTGCGCGCGCGACCACCGCGAGCTGCTCGGGATCAACACGCCCGCGCAGCTTCAGGAAGCGGAGCGCGCGTGGGCCGAGCTGCACCCGGGGCGCGCCGGACGCGAGGAGAAGCACTGACGTGGCGCGGCGCTCGGGACTCGGGCGGCTGTGGGCGCCGTGGCGCATGCCCTACATCAAGAGCGCGGGGGAGCCTAAGGGGTGCCTGTTCTGCCGCGTGGCGCGCGCGCGCGACGACCGGCGCGAACTCGTCGTCCATCGTGGGGAGCGGGCGCTGGTGATGCTCAACCGCTACCCCTACAATCCCGGGCACCTGATGGTGGCCGGCGTGCGGCACGCGGCGAGCCTCGCGGACCTCACGCCGGCCGAGCGCCAGGCGCTCGTGGACGCAGTGATCCTCGCCGAGAAGGCGCTCGCAGCGGAGTACCGCCCGCACGCGCTCAACCTGGGGGCCAACCTCGGGAAGGTGGCGGGCGCCGGCTTCCCGGGGCACCTCCATGTCCACATCGTGCCGCGCTGGAACGGGGACACCAACTTCATGCCGGTGGTGGCCGAGACCAAGGTCCTGCCCGAGTCGCTGACGCGCACCTGGAGCCGCCTGCGCAAGGCGGTGGCCGCGCTCGCGGCGGGGACGGGCCGGGAGGCGGCCCGGCGAGCGGGGCGGTCGCGCCGCCCGGGCCGGGTCGTCAGGAGGGGAGGCCGTGGCCGGGGCGGCTGAAGTTACGCGGCGGATCGCGATCGGTACGCTGGCCCTGCTGGTGCTGGCGCTTCTCCTCTCTTGGGGCTACGCTCGGGTCCAGCGCATGGGAGAGATGCGCACCCACGGGGCGGAGGGCCGGGTCATCCGGGTGGAGGTCCTGAACGGCTCCGGGGAGGGCGGTGTGGCATCACGCGTCGCCTCCTTCCTCAAGGTCGGCGGGTTCCACGTCGTGGACGTGAAGAACGCGGACCGGTTCGACTACTTCGCGAGCATGGTGGTGGCGCGCGGTGAGGATCCGGCACCGGCCCGCGCGGTGGCGCGCTATTTGGGCGGCCCGCCGGTGATCCGGCAGGCGCGCAGCTCGGACGAGGCGGAGGTCACGGTCGTGATCGGGAGCGATCGCAGCAAGCTCCACATCGACCCTTGAGAAAACCAGGAGGAAAACGTGTTCGGACTCGGCGGTGCGTAGCTGGGAGTTCTGTTTCTCGTGATTCTGTTGATCTTCGGGCCCAGTCAGATCCCCAAGATGGCCCGCAGCATCGGTCAGGCGATGCGCGAGTTCCGCAAGGCACAGCGCGAGATCGGTGACGAGCTGAATCGCGAAGAGACGCCGGACAAGCCCGACAACAAGCCGATCGACAAGTAGCGGCGGAGCCGGGTCGCCGTGAGACGGCCGGCGGAGGCCGGTTTCGCGGCACAGAGGCTACGCCCGGATTCTGGTTCCTGCGCCCGCCGGGATGCTGCGCCGCGAGTCGGACTTCCTCCGTCGTCTAGGGACCGAGCCTACTCGCCCTGCAGGCTCGCGCGGTGGTCCTCGACGTGGGCCTTGTTGCGCACCACCGTCAGGTAGCCCATCAGAAAGCTCTGCTGGCGCCGCTGAAGGATCTCGGTCGTGAGGTTGCTCCTGACCGATGCGAAGGTCGAGGTGTCGGCCGGCGTGAGCTGATCGATGCGGCCGAAGTACCAGCCGTTCATCCCCCGCACCGGGCCGACGACTTTGCCGCGGCCGGCCTGGAACAGGGCGCCCACGAACTCCGGGGCGCTCGACAGCCGCGGATCGGGCCGCTCGCGGGTGAGCCCGTCGAGCTTGGTGGCTGTGAGCCCGGCGGCCTGGGCCGCCGCCTCCAGCGTGCGCCCGCCCCCGAATGCAGCCGCGATCGCATCCGCAGCGGGCTTGCTCTTCGTCACGCGTGCATCGATGCGCGCGAGCTGGCGCAGCGCGTCGGCTAGCTCCTCCCGCGGCACAGGGCCCGCGGGACTCCGGGCCGCGACCTGGACGATTCCCATCTCGTCCGAGCCGACGAACACCTGGCTCACGTCGTTGAGCCGCGCGGTGACGCCCCAGTCGGCGGCCTCGGGGATGCCGAGCAGCGCCTGCGGCGAGCCGTTCTGGTCGTACCACTCGGTGCGGCTCGTGGCCAGCCCGCGCTCGGCCGCGGCCCGCCCCAGCCCGATCCGGCTCGCGCGGTCGCGGAGCTTCTTGAGCTGGGCATACTGCTCGCTCACCGTGCCCTCGTTGGGCCGCACTTTGACCACGAGCTGGGCGATCTTGATCGCCGCCGGGGCCGGCGGTGGGGCGGGCGACTTCTCGAGCACCTTGACGACGACATAGCGCGTGCCGTCCTGGAACGCGTCGCTCACGTCGCCGGGCTTCATCGCTGCGATCTTGGCACCCGTCTCCGGGCCGAACTCGGAAGGCTGGAACCAGCGATCCACCGCGCCGCCCTTGTCGGCGTTCGGGCCTTCCGAGTAGTCCTTGCACAAGGCGGCGAAGTCCTCGCCGCCGCGCGCCCGTTTCACCAGGCTCTGCGCCAACTCGCGAGCCGCCCGTTTCTCCTCCTCGCCGGTCTGCTTGGGCGCGACCAGCACCTCGAGCTGGACGCGCTCTTCGGTCATGAAGCGCCCCTTGTGCTTCTGATAGGCGCGCTCGATGTCCGCATCCGTGGGCGCGGGCACCGAGCTGTCCGGAGCCATCGGGACCTGCACGATCATCGCCGTGGCACGGTCGTAACGGTCGTGAAAGGCCTCGAGCAGCTCGGTCTGGGAAAGCTTGATCGAGGACGTCAGCCGCTCCTGCAGCTTCCGGATCGGGAGCTGCTTGCGCGTCATCTCCTCGAACGGCGCCCAGTTGTTCTTGGGATCCCGCAGCGCCTGCTGGTACTTGGCCGGGTCGAACTTGCCGTCGGTCTGGAACACCGGGAGGCTTGTGAGCTGCGTCGGCGGCGCGCTCTCCAGCGTGAGCACAACCTCCTTGTCGCGCACGGGGATGCCGAGCTTCTTCGCCTCGTCGGCCAGCAGCTTCTCCATCACCAGCCCGCGCCAGGCCTGCACCTCGACCACCCGCTCGTCGCGGTCGCTGGCGTCCGCGACGCCCGATCGCCGGGCGCCCCCGCCGGACCCTATGCCCGAGCCGAGCAGGAACACGAAACCGAACACGAAGCTGCCCACGGTGAGGAAGATCAGCACCCACCAGATCGTCTTGGTGTGGTGCGTCGCGCCGCGCAGGAAACGAAGCATGACAGGAACTCCGGAAGTGAGGCCGAGAAGGCGATCGGGTGCCGAGCGAACCGGCGAGTCTAGCAGGCCCGCCGCGGGCGCACAATCCGGATCGTCTTTCGTTGCTTGCACCGCGCGCCTGTGCTAACCGTAGGCCATGCGCACCGAAACGCTCGGACGCCCGGGCGAGCCCGAGGTCGCACCGCGCCCGTTCGACTGGCCCGCGCAGGCGTTCGACGCCCTGGAGCAGGCGGTGGTGGCGCTCGACCGCGAGCGCAAGGTCGTCTACAGCAACCGCCGCATCGAGGAGCTGCTGGGCGTTGAGGGCGGCGCGCTGATCGGGACGCCGGGCTCGCGCGTGTTCCCGGGAGCGGACGCGCGCTGGCTCAAGGGCGCGCTGCGCGAGCCTCGCGACTTCCGGATCGAAGCCGAGGGCCGCCAGCTCACGCTCAAGGCCGAGGCCTTGCCGATCCGCGGCGAGGACGGCGGCCTGATGGGCTCGGTGGTGGTGGCGGAGGCCATCTCCGAGACCGCAGAGGGCGAATTCCAGAAGCACATCGACCGCCTGGTCTCGCTGGGCGAGCTGTCGGCCTACGTGGCGCACGAGATCCGGAACCCCTTGACCGGCATCCGCACCACCGTCCAGTTCGTGGGCTCCAAGCTCAAGCCGCGCGACCCGAGCCGCGAGGACCTGGACGACGTGATCCGCGAGCTGGACCGCATCGAGCAGATCATCAACGGGCTCCTGCTCTTCGCCCGCCCTCCCGCCTCCCGCCCCCAGCCCTGCGACCTGAACGTGGTGCTGGAGAAGACGCTGGCGCTGCTCGAGATCCAGCTGAGCGACGCGCAGGTCTCGCTCTCCCGCGAGTTCGCGCCCGACCTGCCGCAGGTCTACGCCGACCCGGACCTCGTCCAGCAGGTGTTCCTCAACCTGTGCCTGAACGCGATCCAGGCCATGCCGCAGGGCGGCGAACTCAACGTCGCGACCGTGCGTCGGACGCGCGCACGCCGGCCGCTGGTGGACGTCTCGTTCCACGACAGCGGCGTGGGAATCCCGAAGGAGTTCATGGAGAAGATCTTCGACCCGTTCTTCACCACCCGCTCGATGGGCACAGGGCTCGGCCTGCCGATCTCGGTGCAGATCGTGCGCGAGGCGGGAGGGACGATCACCGCCAAGAACAACGCGGGCGGCGGCGCGACCCTGCGCGTCTCGTTCCCGGTGCCGGCCGAGCCTCCGGGCCGGGCCGAGGAGTAGGCGAGCATGAAGCTCTCCGTGCTGGTGGTGGACGACGAGGTCCTGATCCGCAAGTCGCTGACCAAGGTGCTGCGGGCGCGCGGCTACGCGGTGGAGCCGGCGAGCACGGGCGCGGAGGGACTGCAGAAAGTCACCGAGCTGCGCCCGCAGGTGATGATCCTCGACATGCGGCTGCCCGACACCGACGGCCTCTCCGTGCTGCGGCGCGTGCGCGAGATGGATCCGCTGCTCCAGGTCATCGTGATCACGGCTTTCGGCGACGTGCAGTCCGCTGTGGACGCGATGAAGCTCGGGGCCTGCGACTTCCTGCGCAAGCCCTACGAGATGGAGGACATCGTGCTGGCTG
>VBOS01000496.1 GCA_005893185.1 Candidatus Eiseniibacteriota bacterium | reverse complement strand
CGGTGAGCGACGGCCAGCGCGAAGTCCTGCTCGTGAGCGACCCGCTGGGGGTTGTGCCCGGACAGCCGGCGCTGGGCATCGAATCGCTCGCCATCCTCCAGATCCTCGACGGGTCGGTGTCGCTCAACGACATCACGGCCGCGCTGATGCGCGAATCCAAGGACCTTCGCGTCGCCAACATGGTGCGCGACTTCGTTGCGCGGCTCGACCAGCTGCTCATGCTCGATTCTCCTCGCTTCGAGGCCGTCTACCGCGAGATGCGCGACGCCTACCGCCAGCTCGAGATCCGACCGTCCGCATTCGATGGCCGCTCCTACCCGGCCGAGCGCGCCGAGCTCGCAGCGTTCCTCGAAGCACACTTCGCCGAGGCCGAGCGCATGCGCGACGCGGGCGGCGCGCCAGCTGCCGCCACCCGCCCGCGAGCGCTGCTCGCGCCCCACCTCGACCCGCGCCGCGCGGGCCGCGCGATCGCGCGCGCCTACGTTGATGGAGGATCGTTTCGCCCTTACCCGCAAGCACTTCGAGACGCCGCTCGGCAAAGTCCCCACCGACACCGCCTTCGTGGACGCCGTGGCCGCCCGCGTCGGCGAGTGGGCCTACCGCGCCGAGATCGTGCACCGCGACGAGCACTCGATCGAGTTCCAGGCGGTCTACCTCAAGCACCGGTTCGGCGATCGCCCCCTCACCATGGTGCCGATCCTGTGCGGCGGCTTCCACGCTTTGATCGACCAGGGCAAGACGCCGCGGGAGGATCCCCAATTCGAATCATTGATCACGGCGGTGCTCGATGCCGAACGCGCGCTCGGCGGGGAGACCGTGTACGTCGCGGGCGCGGATCTCTCGCACGTGGGCCCGCGCTTCGGCGACCCTCCGCTCGACCCGCGCGCGAAGGAGGAGATCGAGGCCATCGACCGCGAGGCCCTGCGCGCCGCCGAGAGAGGCGACGCCGAGGGCTGGTTCGCCTCGATCGCCGCCCACGCAGATTCCTCGCGGATCTGCGGCTACGCGCCGGTCTACGCCACGCTGCGCTGCGCCGCACCCCAAGCGGGGCGGCTGCTCGTCTACGAGCAGTCGGACGAGAAGGACCGCTCGATGGTAACGGTGGCTGCGATGGCGTGGTAGAGCGGGCCATCTCGCGGGCCCATGGGACCCCATCGCCCTACGTTCGATCCGCCTCAACGCTCGATCGGGGCCCGCGGCAGCGGATGGCGGGCGAAGAACGCCTCTGCCTTGACGCGGATCTGGAGCACGATCCACTCGAGCCGGCGGCTCAGTTCTTCCGCGCTGGCACCGGCGGGCCACCAGCGGTCTTCCTCGCCCAGCAGCTCCGCGAGGCGGACGCGCAGGCCCATCGTGTCGGGCGGCGCCCCGGCCCCGCCTGGCGCCGCAGCGCGAGGTAGGCGAACCCGCCGCCCGCGCGCGGCCAGCGCACCCAGCACAGGTTGGGGCGGGAGCCCCAGTGCGCCGCCGGCTCGCGTGCCTCGGGCATGTGCTTCTCGATCACGACCCGCGCCCGCGACGCGAAGCTGCGCGACGGGCGCCCACTGCCTCTCGGCATCGGTTTCTCCGTTTCTTGTCGGACAGCCCGTCACCACGGACCTGGGCCGGCGCGGGTGGGGCGGGCGGCGCATCGGCCGGGCGCTGTGTCGGTTTGCGCCCCGTCGTTCGCCGCGGCTAACCTCGCGCCGTGACGAACGATCTGCCCCGGTTGGGCCGCGCCGCATTCTCTCCCCTGCGCCCCGCTCGCGGCAAGCGTGCGCCCGCGCGCACGGGGTCGGACCGGAGCGCGCGCCAATGACCCGCGCGGAAGCCAAGGCGCGTATCGCGGAGCTGGCGTCCGAGCTCCACGAGCACAGCCACCGCTACCACGTGCTCGACCGCCCGACGATCTCCGATGCCCAGTACGACCGGATGTTCAAGGAGCTGCAGTCGCTCGAGGAGCAGTTCCCCGACCTCAAGCCCGCCGACTCGCCCACGCTGCGGGTGGGCGCCGCCCCGCGCGCCGGGTTCCGCAAGGTGCGGCACGTCCGGCCGATGCTCTCGCTCGACTCGCTGATGGAGGAGAGCGAGGTGCGAGAGTTCGACGCGCGCGTTCGCAAGGGGCTGCGCTCGGACGAGGGGCTGTTCGCGGAGGCGGTCGGCTACGTGGCAGAACCCAAGTTCGACGGACTCTCGATCGAGCTGGTGTACGAGGATGGGGTGCTGGTGCGCGGCTCGACGCGCGGCGACGGCGAGATGGGCGAGGACGTCACCGAGAACCTGCGCACCATCCGCGCGGTGCCGCTGCGGCTGTCCGCGAACGGCCCAAAGGGCGGGCAGCGCGGACGCGTAGCTGTGCGAGGCGAGGCGCTGATGCCGCTCGCCGAGTTCGAGGCGCTGAACAAGCGCCTGATCGAGGCCAGCGATGAGCCGTTCGCGAACCCGCGCAACGCCGCGGCCGGAGCCGTGCGGCAGCTCGACCCCGGCATCACGGCTTCGCGGCGACTGGACTTCTTCGCCTACGAGGTGATGGACGCCGAGCACGAGCGCTTCGCAACCCCGCTCGCGACGCTCGAAGCGCTGCGCGGCTGGGGCTTTCACGTCGAGAGCAGGGCCAAGCTTTGCGCCGGGCTGGACGAGGTGCTGGAGTTCCACGCCCGTCTCATGGAGAAGCGCGACCGGCTCCCCTACGAGATCGACGGCGTCGTGATCAAGGTCGACCGCGTGGACTGGCAGGACCTGCTCGGCGCGCGGTCGCGCAGCCCGCGCTGGGCGGTGGCGTACAAGTTTCCGCCGCGCATCGAGGTCACGAAGGTGCTCGACATCATCGTGCAGGTGGGTCGCACCGGGAAGCTCACGCCCGTCGCGGCGCTGCAGCCAGTTGACGTCTCGGGCGTCACGGTGAGCCGCGCCACGCTCCACAACCAGGACGAGCTGGATCGCAAGGACGTGCGGATCGGCGACACGGTTCGCGTGCGGCGCGCGGGCGACGTGATCCCGGAGGTGGTCGAGGTGCTGAAGGACAAGCGCCCCCGTGGCACCGAGCGCTTCGAGCTGCCGGGTAAGTGTCCGGTGTGCGGAGCCGCGGTCGAGAAGGTCGGCGCCTACCACGTGTGCACGAACGGGCTCTCGTGCCGCGCCCAGCTCCAGGGCCACATCGAGCACTTCGCATGGCGCGGCGCCATGGATATTCGCGGGCTCGGCGGCCGCACCGTTCACCAGCTCATCGAGCAGGGGCTGGTGAAGGACCTCGCCGACCTCTACCAGCTCACGCCGATCGACCTCTCAGGTCTCGAAGGGTTCGCCGAGAAGTCGATCGAGAACATGATGAGCGCGATCGAGGCCAGCAAGCGCCCGCGGCTCGACCGCTTCCTCTGGGCACTCGGCATCGAGCACGTCGGCGACACCGTGGCGCGGTTGCTCGCAGACCACTACGGCGCGCTTGAACCATTACTCGAGGCCACGGAGGATAACTTGCAGCAAATCAAGGGGATCGGCCCCGAGGTCGCGGACGCCGTGCGGCGCTTCTTCGCGAGCCCGCGCAACCGCAAGGTGCTCGATCGGCTGGCGAAGGCGGGCGTGAAGCCGGTGGCGGAAAAGCGCGCGGCAGGCCCGCAGCCGCTCGCGGGCGAGGTGGTGGTGTTCACGGGCGGGCTGGAAGTCATGTCGCGCCCCGAGGCGCAGCGCAAAGCCGAAGCCGCGGGGGCGCAGGTGGCATCCGGCGTAGGCAAGAAGGTGACGCTCGTGGTGGCGGGGCCGGGCGCCGGCTCCAAGCTCGAGGCTGCGCGCAAGCTCGGGATCCCTGTGATCGACGAGGCCGCGTTCATCCGGCGCATCGGGGAACGGTGATGGAGACGCTCGGCGGGGGATCGAGTGCGATCGCGTAGCGCGAAGGACGGGAGCCTCGAGCCATGACCAACGCCGAAGTCGCGCGGGTGCTCGCGAACATCGCGGTCATGCTCGAGATGGAGGGCGGCAATCCCTTCCGCGTCCGCGCCTACCGCGAGGCGTCGCGCGTGGTTCTATCACAGGCCGAGCCGGTGGGAACGCTCGCAGAAGAGGAAGGGCGGCTCGAGTCGCTGGGCGGCATCGGGAAGGACCTCGCAGGCAAGATACGCGACCTGGTGAAGACCGGGACCACCAAGGTCTACGACGAGCTGAAGGCGAAGATCCCGCTCGAGGTGGTCGCGCTCACCGAGCTGCAGGGGCTGGGTCCCAAGCGCGTGGGCACGCTGTTCCAGGTGCTGGGCGTGAAGAACCGCGCCGACCTCGAGCAGGCGGCGCGCGCCGGGCGGCTCCGCGACCTGCCGGGCTTCGGCGAGAAGATCGAGCAGAACGTCCTCAA
>VBOS01000089.1 GCA_005893185.1 Candidatus Eiseniibacteriota bacterium | reverse complement strand
CCGAAGTCGCCTGCGATCTCGAGACCGGAATCGCCGTTCGCCCCGTGCTCCTCGAGGGCGCGGCGGTAACCCGCGAGCCGCTGCTCGGCGTCGACGTTGCGCGACGGGCCGGTGATGATCGCGACGCGGCGGTGGCCGAGCGCGAACAAGTGCTTCACGAGCTGGTAGGCGCCGTCGTGGTTGGAGATCGAGATCGCGTCGCATCCACGCACGTCCAGCCCCGGGTCGATGAGCACCAGCGGCGCGTCGGTGCGCGCCTGCTGGATCGCCTTGGGGGCGTGCACGTCGGGCGACATGACGATCAGGCCGTCGATGCGGCCGCGCATCGCGCGCAGCGCCGCGATCAGCTCCTCGGTATCGGCATGCGAGCTGGAGAGCAGCACGTGGAGGCCGGCCTCGCGGGCGGCGTGATCGATGCGGGAGCAGCACGCCGATCGTGTTCGTGCGGTTGGTGATCAGGCTGCGGGCCGCGCCATGCGGCCAGTAGTTGAGGTGGGTCGCGGCCTTTTGGACCCGGTCGCGGCGCGACGGACTCACCACCGCGCTGTCGTTGAGGACCCGCGAGACGGTCGCGACCGAAACACCCGCCATGCGGGCGACGTCTTTGATGGTAGTCATGGCGAGCAGACACGCTCCAGCCGGGAGCCGAACACTCTCGAGTGGCGGCTCACGGTGTGAAAACGATTACAGACGCGCGCGGGCGCGTCAAGTGGCAAGCGGGGGAACGGCGCGACGAACGCCGGGATCAACCCTCGGCCGGCGCCGCGATCGTCCGGCCCGGACTGGAGCCGAGGGCGCGCGTCAGGTCGCCGCGCTCGTCGGCGCTCAGCGCCGGGCTGAAGTGGAGCACATGCGACAGGATGTCGCCGGTCTCGAAGTAGGCCTCGCGGCAGTCGAGGTGGACGAACCCGCCGGGCATGAAGCGGCCCTCTTCGAAGAACACGAGCCGCACGCGCCAGGTCCCACGCTCGATGCGCTGCTTGCAGTGCCGGCACTTGGCCTGGCCGCTCGGCGCGCGCTCGGCCCCGTCGATCCGCGGCAGACGCCGGTGCGCCGCGCTGCCGCGCGCCGCCTTCTCGAGGGCCGCGGCATCGGGCACGCCCGCCGCCGCCTCCGCGAGCGCCTGCAGGACAGCATCGGGCCGCTTGTAGGCCGCGCACAGGGGGTGGAACCACAGCGTCATCTCTCCGTCTGCGAAGGGATTCGGCAGACGCTCGCCAAAGCGCAGCTCGCCGCGCGCGACGGTC
>VBOS01000010.1 GCA_005893185.1 Candidatus Eiseniibacteriota bacterium | reverse complement strand
CGCTCGAGGAGGTCGGGGCGTTCTTCAACGTCACACGCGAGCGCATCCGCCAGATCGAGGCCAAGGCGCTGCGCAAGCTCCGCCACCCGACGCGGAGCCGGCGGCTCAAGGCGTATACCGAGCTGCTCTAGGGGTTCCCGGGTGGGGCGTGGACCAGCGTCACCGCTGGCAACTCTACGGTGTCCCCCGGGGAGGCGATCATGCCAACGGTCTGGACCGACCGGAAGCCGGGCCGTTCGTATTCGACCGTCCAGTGGCCCGGCGGCACACCGCCCAGCAGGAAGGCACCCCTGGGATCGGTTTCGGTGAGAGGGAGCGGGAAGACTGCGAGGCTCGAGACGAACACCCCGTCGTCCTGAGTCGCTCCCTGGAGCGTCGCCCGACCTCGGAACGCACCGGGCTTGACCAGCCGCAGCGCCGGAAGCACAGGCGGGCCGGTCGACGTCACGCGAAGCGTTTCCGCGGCCACGTTGCCGCCGGCACTTGCCGCCACGATGTATAGGTTGGGCGCGACGGAGCCGAAGGTGACGCGGCCGGAATTGTCGGCGCTCCCGTAGGTCACCTCGAGGTACCCGCCGACGAGCACGGTGCTCGCCAGCTGGACGTCGGCGCCCGCGGCGGGCGTACCCGCGGCGGTGCGCACCTCGATCGTGACGAACGTCGGTGGTGGCTGGGGATTCGTGATGCTCGAGTGGCCGCCGCACCCCGCGACGGCGAGCACGAGGCTCACGCCGAGAAGTTGGATCTGTCGCATCGCCTGTCCTCTCGACCTCAACAATAGCACCGGTCGACCGCGGAATCACGCCGGCGGTTCGCAATCGAGCCGCGCCGGTGCGATACCTTGACACCTTCCGCGAACGGGTGCTAGAAACACCCGGCTATTGGCGTCGGGATTCGTGCGCGCCTCGCGCTGGGCCCATAGCTCAGCGGTCCAGAGCGGCCGGCTCATAACCGGCGAGACCCTGGTTCGAATCCAGGTGGGCCCATGAGTCGCCGATGGGCCTTGAAGCGCGATCGATCCCCGGCGCTCGCCCGGGCGGGTAGCTCAGTTGGCAGAGCACCTGGATCACAACCAGGGGGTCACAGGTTCGAGTCCTGTTCCGCCCACCACTTTGGTGAATCCCGTCCGCATGCCCATGTCGCACGCCTCTCATCCGTCGCCGGCGCCCACGCGCACCCCAACCGGGGGGCGAGCGCGCGCCTTCCGGCGCGCGCCGCGGCCCGGCCTCGAGGCCGCGGCCGGCGCGCACACCCGCCACGCGGGGATGTCGTTCGCGACATCCCCGCGTTTCATTTCCGGGATACGATGATGAGCGACGAGCTGGACCGGCTCTGGGCGCTCAAGGACCTCGACGAGCGGGCGAACGTGCTGAAAGCCGAGCTGAAGCGCTTCCCCGAGCAGCGCGCCACCCTCGAGCGGGCCGTGGCGGAACAGAGCGCGAAGCTCGAGCGGCACCGCTCGCAGGCGGGCGCCAACCAGCTCAAGCGCCGCGAGCTGGAGCGCGAGATCGAATCCCTCACGATCCAGGAGCGCAAATTCCAGAGCCAGACCTTCGCGGTCAAGAAGAACGAGGAGTATCGGGCGCTGCTCGACGAGATCGAGGGCGTGAAGAAGAAGCGCTCCGATCTCGAGACCGATGTGCTGATGACGTTCGAGGCCGAGGAACGGCTCTCCGGTGAGCGCGCAGCGGCTGAGCGGGCGCTCCAGTCGGCCCAGCGCGAAGCGGCGGAGCGCACGCGCCAGATCGACGCCGAGGAGCGCGCCGCCCGCGAGCGGCTGGATGTGGTCGAGGCGGAGCGCGCGCAGCACGTCGGCAAGCTGCCGCCCGCGACGCGCGCACGCTACGAGCGTATCGTCCAGTCACGCGACGGTCGCGCGGTGATGGCGATCGCGAAGGGCGCGTGCGGGGGCTGCTTCCGCAACCAGCCGCCGCAGCTCCTGCAGGACGCGCGACGCCGCGACCGGCTGCTGGTCTGCGAGGGGTGCGGCCGCCTCCTGATCTGGCCGCCGAACGCGGCGTGATCGGCGGCGAGGGGGCGTGAGCGCGCAGGGCCGCGCAGCCCGCACGCGGGAGACGTCGTGAGCGCATCGGCCGGGAGCGGGGTCGCTCCGGTCGGCCCGCATCCCCGCGACCGCGCGCTGCGCGCGGATTTCCCGTTCCGCCACGTCGCGCTCGTGCTCTCGGGCGGCGGGGCGCTCGGAGCCTACGAAGTCGGCGTGCTGAAGGTGCTGGAGCGCCTGGGGCTGGCCCCGGCACTGGTCGCAGGCGTCTCGAGCGGTGCCCTCAACGCAGTGGCGTGGGTCGCCCACGGCCTGCGCAGCGCGGCGCTCGAGCGCGTGTGGCTCGCGCTGCGCGCTTCGAACGTCGGCATGCGCTTGATCACGCTGCTGGTGCGGGCGCTCGGGGTCGCGGTTCTGCTGTTCGCGACGCTCGAGATGTTCCTCACGCTCGCAGGCTCGCCCGTGCTGGGGAGTCCCGGCCTGCTCGGCCGGCACGGCTCGGGGCGCGCGTACGCCGTCTCGGTGGCCCTGGACGCCGCCGCCTGGGCGCTGGTCGCCGCCCTGGGCCTGGCGGTGGTCGCGCTCTCGCGACGCGCAGAAGGATGGATCGCGCGCCTGACTCCGCTCACCGATCCGCAGCGTTGGCACCTGCGTCTCGGTTACTTGCTGCTGGTCGGCGCCACGGTTCACCTCGTCACGCTCGTGACGGGGCTGCCGTGGCCGCACCGCTTCAGCGCCACCGCTCTCACGTTCGGCTTCGTGGCTTGGCTCGCGAACCGTCCCGGGTTCGGAAGCGGACGCCTTAGGCACCTGATGCTCCGGCTCCTGCCGGAGGCGGGTGGGCGCGGCCTGTGGGGGAGCGCATCGCGGCGCAGCGTGCTCGAGGCGCTGGTCGCAGATGGCGAGCCCGCACGGCTCACGGCCGGTCCGACGCGGCTCGCGATCGGGGCGCTGGCGGTGGACAGCGGGCGCATGTGCCACTTCGTGAGCGGGTTCGATCCCGCACCGGAGTTTCGCGCCCGTATCGAGGAGGCGCTGGGCGAGGTGATCGCAGTGCGGGATCCCGCGGCCGTCGTGCGCGCGGCGGTGGCGTCATCCGCGATTCCAGGCATCTTCGAGCCGGTGCGGTTCGAAGGGCGCGATTTCGTGGATCCGGGCGGATTCTCGAATCAGCCGCTCCACGTCGCGATCGCAGCGGGCGCCGATGCGGCCATCGTCGTGTTCCTCGCCCCCAGCGACGGACCGCCCCCGGCGCGCCCGGCGCGCAACCTGATCGAGCTGGGGGGCCGGCTGCTCGAGATCGCGAACTGGCGCGACCTGCAGGTCGAGCTGCGCTCGCTCCCGCCGGACTGGGCGGCGACGGCGCGGCCGGGGCCGGCGCCTGCGCCGCGGGTGTGCGTGGTGGAGCCGCGGGGGCCCTTGCCGGGTGGCGTGATGGATTTCGCTCCCGTCCACGCGGCGGAGCTGATCCGACGCGGCGAGGAGGATGCATGGGCCGCGCTCCAGCGCGCGGGATGGCTGGCAGCCGCGGAAGTCTGATACTCTCACCCGATGACGAAGGCCGGTGATCAGACTTGGGCGTTGCGCTGCGACGGCGGCTCCCGCGGCAATCCCGGGCCTGGCGCGTGCGGGTTCGTGCTCACGGACCCGCGTGGCCAGGAGCGCGAGGCGCGCGGCGAGTACCTGGGCACGGTCACGAACAACGTCGCCGAGTACCAGGCGCTGATCGCGGGGCTCACGGCCGCCGCCCGCCACGGGGCGCGCAAGCTGCGCGTCGTGATGGACAGCGAGCTCGTGATCCGGCAGATGACAGGCGAGTACCGGGTGAAGAACGAAGGCCTGAAGCCGCTCCACGCCGAGGCGCGGCGCAAGGCCGCTGCCATCGCGGATGTGACGTATGGGTCGGTGGGGCGCGAGGACAACGAGCGCGCCGACCGGCTCGTGAACGAGACGCTCGACAAAGTCCTGGGCACCGAGTCTCCCAGGTGATCGCGGGAGGTGGCCGAAGCCGCCGCGCAAGCGGGGGCGGAGGTCATCGCCCGAGGAAAGTCCGAACTCCACAGGGCAGGGTGCTGGGTAACTCCCAGGGGGCGCGAGCCCACGGAAAGTGCAACAGAGAGCAGACCGCCAGCGGACGCGCTTAGGGCGCGTAGCGGGCAAGGGTGAAACGGTGCGGTAAGAGCGCACCAGCGGTCCCGGTGACGGGGCCGGCTCGGTAAACCCCACCCGGAGCAAGACCGAGTAGAGGGGGAGGAGTGTGTCCCGCTCCGCCAACACCCCAGGGTCGGTCGCACCGAGGCGTCCGGAGACGGACGCCCCAGACGAATGATCACCACGGAGCAATCCGACAAAATTCGGCTTACGGGAGACTCGGAAGAATGAAGCGCTCGCACCCGGCCGCAGATCGAGGCCGGGTGCGATGCGCGCAGTCGTTTTTCGCCCAGGACCGATCATGCTCGCATCGACCACGGCTCCCGAATGGGTGATGCACCCGCGCCGCGACGCGGAAGCCGCGCTCCGCCTTGCCGGGGAGCTGGGCTCCCCGGTCTCGGTGGCGCATGCCCTGGTCAATCGAGGCGTGGATTCGGAGCGCGCGGCCCAGCGCTTCCTCGCCCCCTCGCTCGAGGACCTGCACGACCCGGCCGCCCTGCTCGACATGGATCTGGCGCTCCGGCGCATCGAGCTGGCGCTGTGGAGCGGCGAGCGCATCCTGGTGCACGGCGACTACGACGTGGACGGGATCACATCCACCTTCCTCCTGTGCACGGTGCTCCGCGACCTGGGCGGCCGCGTCGAGCATCACATCCCGCACCGCACCCGCGAGGGCTACGGCCTCTCCGAGACCGCGGTCGAGCTGGCCCGGCGGCGCGGCTGCTCGCTGATCATCACGGTGGACTGCGGCATCACCGCCGCCTCAGCTGTGGAGCGGGCGAGCGCGCTGGGGATCGACACGGTGATCACCGACCACCACGAGCCCCCGGTCGCGCTGCCGAAGGCGGCGGCGATCGTGAACCCGCGGCGGCCCGGCTGCGAGTATCCGTTCAAGTCGCTGGCGGGCGTGGGGGCGAGTTCCTCGACATCGTGGCGCTCGGCACGATCGCAGACGTGGTGCCGCTCACAGGCGAGAACCGCGTGCTCGCGCGCCTCGGGCTCGAGCGCCTGAACGGGTCACGTCGCCCCGGGCTGCGCGCGCTGGCGGAGGTCGCGCAGCTGCGCGGGCGGGTCACGAGTCGCGAGGTGGCCTACGTGCTGGCGCCGCGCATCAACGCGGCCGGCCGCATGGGAAACGCCGAGCAGGGCCTGCGGCTCCTGCTGGCGCGCGATGCGGAGGAGGCGATGGCGTGCGCCGAGAGCCTCGAGGAGGACAACCAGCGCCGCCGCAGCCACGACGAAAAGGCGCTGGCAGATGCCGTGCGGCTCGTCGAGTCCGAGCCGGACTGGGCCCGCCGCTCGGCGCTCGTTCTGTGGTCGGGCGACTGGCATCCGGGCTTGATCGGGATCGTAGCTTCGCGCCTGGTGGAGCGCTTACAGCGGCCCACCGTGCTGGTGGCGCTCGACGGGGAGCGCGGCCGCGGCTCGGGGCGGAGCCTCCCGGGGCTCGATCTCACGGCGGTGCTCGGCCGCTGCGACGACCTGCTCGAGGGGTGGGGCGGCCACGCGCTGGCAGCGGGTCTCACGGTGCGGCGCGATCGTCTGCCTGAGCTGCGCGCGCGTGTGGAATCGCTGGTCCAGGCGAGCCTGCCGGCGGGCGCCTTCCAACCGCGCGTGGTGGTGGACGCCGACATCGCGCTCCACGACTGCAGCCTCGAGACGGCGGACTGGCTCGAGCGCCTGTCGCCGTACGGCCTGGACAACGCCGAGCCCCTGTTCCGCTCCGAAGGGCTCATGGTCGAGAGCGCCACCGCCATGGGAGGCGGCAAGCACCTGCGGCTCAACCTGCGGGACGGCACCGGTCGCGCCGAAGCCGTGGGGTTCGGGCTGGGCGCGCTCGCCGCCGAGCTGCCGCGCGGGACCCGATGTCAGGCGGTGTTCGTCCCGATGCGCAACGAGTGGCAGGGGGAGGCCCGCCTCCAGCTCAAGCTCAAGGGGGTGCGAGCGGGGTGAGCGGAGCCTCGGGCAGCAGCGACCATCCCGAGCTGCGCGCCGCTCTGATCGCAGCGCTCGACGAGCGCGCGCCCCGCGTGGACCGCGACCGCGTCGCGGCCTGCTTCGACTTCGTCGACCGCGCGCACGGGGCCCAGCTCCGCGAGTCGGGCCAGCCATTCGTCTCGCACGTGGTCGAGGTCTGCCAGATCCTGATCCGCCTGCTCGAGACGCGCACCGACACGACGCTCTCCCTGGCCGCCTTGCTCCACGACGTCGTCGAGGACACCACCACCACGCTCGATGAGGTGGAGAAGCGCTTCGGGCACGAGGTGGCGCGCCTGGTCGAAGGCGTGACCAAGCTCTTAGGGCTCCACTTCGACAGCCACCGCGCGGAGCAGGCCGAGAACTTCCGCAAGATGCTGCTGTCCATGGCCCGCGACCTGCGCGTCATCTTCATCAAGCTCGCGGACCGGCTCCACAACATGCGCACGCTGGAATACCTGAAACCGGAAAAGGTGAAGCGGATCGCGGCCGAGACCCTCGACATCTACGCGCCGCTCGCGCACCGGCTCGGCATGGCGGGCATCAAGCGCGAGCTCGAGGACCTGAGTCTCAAGGCCCTCGAGCCCGCAGCGTACCAGGAGATCGCGCAGCGTATCGCGGCCAAGCGCGAGGAGCGCGAGGCGTTCCTCGGCACGGTGCGCACCCGGCTGGGCGAGGCGCTCAAGGCCGCAGGCATCAAGGCCGAGGTGATGGGAAGGCCCAAGCACTTCTACTCGATCTACATGAAGCTCAAGGGCGGGCGCGACTTCGAGTCGATCTACGACCTGTTCGGGCTGCGCATCATCACCCACACGCGCAACGACTGCTACCGGGCGCTGGGCGTTGCGCACGACCTGTTCACTCCGGTGGCCGAGCGCTTCAAGGACTACATCGCAACGCCCAAGAGCAACCTCTACCAGTCGCTCCACACCACGGTGCTCGCGACCACCGGCGAGATGGTCGAGATCCAGATTCGCACTCGCGAGATGCATCGCATCGCCGAGACCGGCGTAGCGGCCCACTACGTCTACAAGCAGGGCGGACGCGTGGACGAGGAGCTGGACGCGAGGCTGGGCGGGTTCGTGGCGCAGACCGCGGACTGGCAGCGCACCGCCAGCGACGACGAGTACATGGAGTTCCTGCGCACAGCGCTCTACCAGGAGGAGGTGTTCGTCTACACCCCGCGCCGGGAGCTCAAGCGCCTGCCCAAGGGGGCGACGCCGCTCGACTTCGCGTTCCTGATCCACACCGCGGTCGGACAGCACACCGTGGGGGCGCGCGTGAAAGGCGAGCTGGTGCCGCTCCGCCACGAGCTGAGGAACGGCGACATGGTCGAGATCATCACGTCGCCCCAGGCGCAGCCGCACGACGACTGGCTCCAGATCGTGCGGACCGCGGGGGCGCGCAGCAAGATCCGGCAGTGGCTCCGCCAGCGACGCCACGACGACAGCGTGGCTCTCGGCCGCGAGATGCTGGAGCGAGAGCTGAAGCGCATGCGCGCCCGGCCGGACGAGAAGGCGATCGAGGACGCAGCCCAGGCGCTGGGCTGCACGAATCTCGACCAGCTCTACGCGCGGCTGGGGGAAGGCCAGGTCTCGCTCACCATCGTCATGCGCAAGCTCGCCCCCGAGAAGGAGGGCTTCGCCGAGCGCCTGGCGAAGGGCCCGCTCGAGGCGCTGGGGCTCGGGCGCAAGCCCGCGGCCGGCGTCCGCATCCAAGGCCTCGACAACGTGATGGTCTCCTTCGCGCGCTGCTGCCAGCCGGTGCCGGGCGACCGAGTGATCGGGATCGTCACCGTCGGCCGCGGTGTGTCCGTCCACCGGCAGGACTGCCCCAACACGTTCGCGAATCGGGTCGAGGCCGATCGCAAGGTCGAGGTGGATTGGGACGCCCGCATCGGCGAGACCTTCCCGGTGCGGCTCGTGGTCTACGGCCACGACCGCACGTCGCTGCTCGCCGACATCGCCAAGGTGATCGCGGCGACCGCCGTCAACATCCGGAGCGCGGGCATGGCGAGCGAGGACCAGACCGCGCGCGGGGTGTTCGTGGTCGAGGTGCCGCATCTGGCGCGCCTGCAGGAGGTGATCAAGGCGGTCCGGGGCGTGAAGGGCGTGACGCGCGTCGAACGCCGCCAGCGGCTGCTGCGCGGCGGGCCACCCCCTCCGGCGCGCGCGAGCGGCAACGCGGGCTGAGGGCGCAGGTGCGACCGATCACGGGCGCGGGCCGCGGGCGCGGATGAGGGCACGGGCGCGGCGGGTCGCGGGCGCGCGGCGTGGGCGCCCATGAGGGCCCTGGTGCAGCGGGTGCTGCGGGCGCGCGTCACGGTCGAAGGGCGGGCGAGCGGCGAGATCGGCGCGGGGCTCGTGGTGCTGCTCGGCGCAACTCACGAGGATCGCGAGGCCGACGCCGACTGGACGGCCCGCAAAGTGGCGGGGCTGCGCGTGTTCGCAGACGAGAAGGGGCTCATGAACCGCGACGTGCGCGAAGCAGGCGGCGCGATCCTGGCGGTCCCGCAGTTCACGCTCTACGGCGACGCGCGGCGCGGGCGGCGGCCGGATTTCGTGCGCGCGGCCCGTCCCGAGCACGCCGAGCCCCTGTTCGAGCGCTTCTGCGCAGCATTGGCTTCGGAGCGCGTGGCGGTGGCGCGCGGGGTCTTTCGTGCCCACATGGAGGTGGAGCTCGTGAACGACGGCCCTGTGTCCCTCATGATCGAGAGCCCGCCCGCGGGAGCACATGAGCCGTGAGCCAGCCGGGCGGCGGAATCTTCTGGCCGGGGCGGGCGCCGCTCGTCCTGGCCTCCGGCTCGCCCCGGCGGGTGGCCCTGCTGCGCCAGGTGGGCGCCGAGTTCAGTGTGGTGGATCCGGGACCCGACCGCACATGGCCGGGCGCGGCGGAGCCGCGGCACGGCGTGCGCGCCCTGGCGCTCGCGAAGGCCGCGATGGTGGCGGCGGGACGGCCGGGGAGCGTTGTGATCGGGGCCGATACCGTGGTTGCGCAGTTGTGCGCGACGCGGAACGGCGCACAGCAGCTGAGTGCACGCGCGTCCAGCTCGTGCGGCTCGGCGAGCCCGAGCTCGAGGCCTACGTGAAGAGCGGCGAGCCGCTCGACAAGGCCGGCGCGTACGGGATTCAGGGAATCGCAGCGCAGTTCGTGCGGCGCATCGATGGCGAGTACGCGAACGTCGTGGGCCTGCCGCTCGCGAGGCTGCGGCAGGTGCTGGCCGAGTTCGTCTGACGCCACGAGGGATACCGAAGATGAAAGCTCCTCAAGCTGCGCTCGTGATCGTGACGCTCGCGGCTGGGCTTCTGCTCACGGCCCGCTGCGATGCGGGCACGGAGCCCGCGGCCCCGGCCGCGCCTTCCCCGGCTCCCGCGCCTTCGGCCTCGGCGGCGCCCGCCTCGCTCTACCAGCGGCTCGGCGGCTACGACGCGCTCGCGTCCCTGACCGACGACTTCATCGGCCGGTTGTTTCGCGACCCGTCGCTCTCGCGCTTCTTCGCCGGCTACTCCGATGACGCGCGAGGTCGGATCCGGCAGCTCCTCCTCGACCAGCTGTGCGCCGCCAGCGGTGGGCCGTGCCTCTACATCGGCCGCGACATGAAGACGGCGCACCGGGGCCTCGGCATCCACGAGGCGGAATGGGCGGCGACCGTGGGGCACTTGATCGCGAGTCTCGACAAGCTCAAGCTCGCGCAGCCCGAGAAGGACGAGGTCCTCGTGATCGTGGCGCGGCTCAAGCGGGATATCGTCGAGAAGCCTTAGGTCCAGTACCCGCGGCGGGAGGGAGCGCATGGCCCGGCGCTCGCCGGTCGGGCGCACATCGTCCGAGCGGGCTCGCATCGCGGCGTGCTCGCATCGCCGTTGCCCCGGGCGCCCGCGTGCCCTACAATTTCACTCTGCAGTTCCTGCCACCCCCCGAGCGAGAACCATCTCATGCACGAGACATCCGGGTTGAGCGCCAAGATCCAGGGCGGGCTGCGCTTGCTCGGCATGGCCACCGGCCGGGCGCTCGTGGGCCCCAGGCTCGTGGGCATCGAGATCACCCACTACTGCAACCTGGCCTGCGGGTTCTGCGAATCCCACAGCCGGCTGCTCCCGGCGCCGATCGTCAAGCGCCGGACCTACATCGGCGGGCGCCGCGCGATGGACCTCGAGACCATCGAGCGCCTGGCGCGCTCGCTCGCCCGCCTCGGCACCCCCTGGGTCGAGCTGTCGGGCAAGGGCGACCCGATCGTTCACCCCAAGCTGCCCGAGGTGATCCGTGCCATCAAGAAGGCCGGGTTGCGCTGCTCGATGTTCACGACCGGCTCGGTCCCGCGCAGCGATCTCGCAGCCACCATCGTGGACTGCGGCCTGGACCGGCTCAACCTGTCCCTGAACGCGGCCTCACGCGATGTGTGGGCACGCGTGGCCGGCAAGGATCTCTGGGACCAGGCGCTGGGCTTCCTCAAGGAAGTCCTCGAGCGCCGCCGCCGCTCGGGCGGCAAGCGGCCATGGGTGCGCGTGAGCTTCGTCATATGCAAGGAGAACGTCGAAGACGTCGCGCGCTCGGTCGAGCTGGTTCGCGAGTTGGACGTCGACGAGGGTGGCTGGTGCGTGATGGGGGAGCTGCCGGAAACCGTGCGGCTCCAGCTCGAGAAGCAGGAAGTTGAGCGGCTGATCGCGGGCATCCCGACCTGGAGCCGGATGCTCGACGATGCCGGCATCACCCACGACCTCCGCGGGCTGGCCGAGGAGCTCCCGCTGAGGATCGGCGCCGCCGGCCAGCAGGAGAACCCCATGCAGCGCACCGTGCCGTGCTACGAGGGCTGGATGCACGCGGTCATCGGGCCCGATGGGGACGTGGTTCCGTGCTGCTACTGCGAGGGGGAGAAGCTCGGCAACATCGTCGAGCAGGACTTCGCGGAGATCTGGAACGGGCCGCGCTACATCGAGCTGCGGCGGCGCATGCTCGCGATGGTCCAGACCCAGACGCCGATCTGCTGGGAGTGCTACACGACCTGCAACCGGGCGCTCGCGAACCGCGACATCGACGAGCGGCTCGGGCCCCTGCGCATCCTCCAGCCACATCCCAAAGGCGCGCTGAAGCCCGCGAGCGCCGGAGCGCCGTCCGCCGCGATCCCGCCTCGCTAGGGCGGGGGGCCTGCGGACCGGCGGTATGCCGGATCGCGCCCCCCCTCGCGCACGAGCCGCGCGGCCGAGCCGCGCTTGACGGCTTCCTGGGGCTATGTTAGCGTGCCGCGCTTCCTGTGACTTGCGGTGGAGGCTCTGCCGCGCCCTTAGGGCGCGCAATCGAGCCCGCCCCACACCCTTGAGCGCTTGGAGGTCGTATCGTGAAGACGTATAGCGCCCGCCCCGCGGAGGTCGAGCGGCGCTGGCTGGTGGTGA
>VBOS01000495.1 GCA_005893185.1 Candidatus Eiseniibacteriota bacterium | reverse complement strand
GCCCGGGGTACGGGCCCTTGGCGTAGGGCTGGCGGTAGAGATGCTTGTGCTCGAGGAACAGCACGGGATCCTCGCAGCGGATCGCCGTGCGCAAGAGCCCGTTCGCATCGAGCGCGTTGCTGGGCAGCACGACGCGCAGCCCCGGGCAGTGGGCGAAGATGCTCTCGCCGCACTGGCTGTGGTAGGGCGCGCCGCCGCGCAGGTATCCGCCGTAGGCGACGCGGATCACGACCGGGCACGAGAACGCGTTGCTCGAGCGGTAGCGCATGTAGCCCAATTCGTTGCGGATCTGCATCATCGCCGGCCAGATGTAGTCGAAGAACTGGATCTCGACCACCGGCTTGAAGCCCAAGGTCGCGAGCCCGATCGCGCGGCCCACGATGTTGGCCTCGGCGAGCGGCGAGTTGTAGACGCGCGTGCCGCCAAACAGCTTCTGCAGCCCCCAGGTCACGCCGAAGACGCCGCCCTTGCCCTTGGCCTCCTTCAGCACCCAGTCGTGGGATGCGTCGGCCACGTCCTCGCCGAACATCACGATGCGCGGATTCGCCTTCATCTCGTCGCGCAGGCAGTAGTTGATGTTCTGGAGCATGGTCTCGTTCGAGTCGGCGCTTTCGGGCTTCGGCTCCGCGACGAAGCGCTCCGACGTCGGATCCACGTCCGGCGAGAACACAAAGTGCGTGGCTGTGTCGGTCGCGGGCTGGGCGCTCTTCAACGCATCCTCGCCCCCCTGGCGGATCGAAGCGCCGGCCTCCTCGTGGAGCCGGTCGAGCCCGGCCTGATCCACGAAGCCCTCGTCGAGCAGGAACCGCGCGTAGCTCTTCAGGCAATCGCGCTCGGCCTCGCCCTCGCGCTCGGTCTTCGGCCGGTACTTGCTTTCGTCGTCCGACATCGAGTGCGAGTAGGGCCGGGTGACGACGGCGCGCACGAAGGCCGGGCCCTTGCGCGCGCGGCAGTGCTCGACCGCCTCGCGCAGGATGCCGTAGCACTCGACCGGGTCGCTGCCGTTGATCTCCCCCACCCAGTGCAGGTTGGGGAAGCCGCGCACGAGCTGGGCGACGTTGCCGCCCGCGGTCTGGACGTCCACCGGCACCGAGATCGCGTAGCCATTGTCCTCGATCAGGAACAGCACCGGGAGCTTCAAGTTGCAGGCCGAGTTCATGGCCTCCCAGAACTCGCCTTCGCTGGTGGTGCCGTCGCCCGCTGTCACCAGCACGACCTCGTCGCCCTGGGCCTTGGCCTTGAGCTCGGGGTGCGCGCCCGCCAGCTCCTTGTACTTGACCAGCGCCTCTGCTGCGCCGACCGCCTGCAGGAACTGGGTCCCGGTCGGGCTCGACTGGGAGACGATGTTGAGCTTGGCGTGCCCCCAGTGGCTCGGCATCTGGCGCCCGCCCGAGTTCGGATCCTGGGCGGAGGCGACCGCGGAGAGCAGCATCTCCTTCGGCGTCATGCCCAGCTCGAGGCACAGGGCTCGGTCCCGGTAATAGGGGTAGAACCAGTCGTAAGCCGGCTTCAGCCCCTTCCCTGCAGCTGTGAGCACCGCCTCGTGCCCGGCCCCCGAGATCTGGAAGAAGATCTTGTCGAGCTTCTTGAGCCGGATTTCCTCGTCGTCCAGCCGCCGCGAGGTGTACATCGTGCGGTAGAAGCCGATGAGATCGGCTGCCTTGAGCCCGTGGTAGCGGGTCGCGGAAGTCGTGGTGGTGCGAGTGGCCATTGTCTCTCCGTCGGGGTTGGGACGCGTACCGGTTAACGGTACCCGAGTGCTCCGGCCGTCTCAACTGCTGATATCGAAGGCGGCCTGCCCGGCACGCGGCTACGCTCTCCGCCCCCCGAAGAGGCGCGCCACGGCCTGCCGCAGACGCGCGAAGAAGGCCGGAGGCCTGCCGGCCTCACGCTTCTCGCGCTCGCGCAGAGCTTCGCCGTCGGCGCGGTCCTCTGCATAGACGGTCGCGAGCGCGCCGCGCTCGATGACGAGCGCACCCAGCCGGCCACGCCTGTCGTCGGAGATGCTCGTGTCCACCATGACCACGGAGTCTCCGTAGTGCGGATGTTCGGTCACGATGCCGGTCCGGGTCGGCGCGTGGCCGAGGACCATCCGCTCGGCTCCTAGCCCATCGAGGATCTCGCGCATGGCCTTCTTCGAGGGGCCGGGATTGAGCCTGCCGCCACGCGCCTTGAAGGCGCGCGTCCACATCGGGCCATAGTTCTCGTCCACCGTCCACCGCGTCTCCCCGGGCGGTTTCGGGCCGACTCCTTGATCGTACGCGATCCACGCTCGCACCTGCGCGTTCACATCGCCAGGACCCGTTTCGAGCACCCGGCGGCCGAGGCCCGCGTGGACGAAGACGGTCGAACCGATCTTGACGATCGTGGGCCGGCTGCGCAGCCACTCGGAGTAGGGGCCATCCTTGCGAAAGTCGTTCTTGCCGTACGAACGCCGCTCCTTGCGCGTCAGCCTCCGGAGGCGACCCAGCACGGGCAGAAGGTCGTAGTTGCCGATGAGGGTGTGGACTCGCCCGCCGGCCCCGCGCGCCTCCCGCTCGAGGCGCATCACGGCGTGGATGAGCAGGCGCGAGTCGTCGCCGCCCATGAGATCGCCCATGAGGACGACGTGGGCGCTCCCGCCCGTCCAGCCTCCGTCCTCGTCGACGAGCCCGCACGCGCGGCCGATCGCGCCGAAGGCGCGCACGTCACCGTGGAGATCGCCGATCGCGACGACGCGGGACGGCGCGGGCTGCACGTCCCATTCGTTGTCCCGGTCCGCCATATCCCTCTTGTTTCGGCCAGGGTTCGTCGGTTGTGGGCCGGGAGCTCTGTCGGATGGGAGATCCGGCCTCCTCAGCGATCGAGCGGCCTCCGGCCCGTCGCGCACATCCAGCCCTGGTTCGTCTCCTCGAAGACTTGTACGTCCGAAAACCCCGCCGCCGCCAGCCACTCCCGATGCTCGTTCACGGTCATGTGCGCGGCTCGCAACGCCTTCATCTCGGATCGTCGGTCTCCTACCGTCGGATCGCGGGGATCAGGGCTCGGCCCACGGCGCGGTCGAACGATTCTCGGCCGGCGCCGCTTCAGTACCCGAGTGCTACGCCGTCCTTGCGCTTCTCGGTGGCGCCGGAGTAGACGCCGGTCGCGACGTCGCGCCAGATCGCCTGGTAGCCACCATATTGGCCGGCCGCCT